>CAZUJD010000225.1:0-5178 GCA_964620025.1 uncultured Ramlibacter sp.
GATCTGCTGGCGCGCCGCACACCGCGCACCATCAACATGAGCACCATCGGTGACGACCTGCTGCGCGAAACATCCCCTGAATTCGGGCCCAAGATCGAGGCACTGGTGGTCTATAACAGCAACCCGGTCGCTGTGGCGCCCGAATCTGGCAAGGTGGTGCAGGGCTTTGCGCGGGACGATCTTTTCACCGTGGTGCTGGAGCACTTCCGCACCGACACCGCCGACTACGCAGACTACATCCTGCCGGCCACCACGCAGCTGGAGCACTGGGATGTGCACATGGCTTACGGCCATACTGACGTGCTGTTGAACCGGCCGGCCATTGCGCCCGTGGGGCAGGCGCGTCCCAACACGCAGATCTTCCGTGACCTGGCTGCACGCATGGGCCTGAGCGACCCCTGCCTTTTTGACAGCGACGAAGACCTGTGCCGCCAGGCTTTCGGCACGCGGGTGAACTTCGACGCCCTGCTGGACCGCGGCTACGCCACGCTGGAACTGGCGCAGGCGCCCTACGCCGAAGGCGGATTTCCCACCCCGTCGGGCAAATGTGAACTCTTCAGCGAGCGCCTGGCTCGCCAGGGGCTGGACGGCCTGCCGGAATACCTGCCCAACTACGAACCGGCCGGCAGCAGCGAGAAGTATCCGCTGGCCATGATTTCACCGCCTGCGCGCAATTTTCTCAACTCCAGTTTCGTCAACGTGACCAGCCTGCGCAGCATCGAGGGTGAACCGGTGCTGGAGATCCATGCCGATGACGCGGCAGTGCGCGGCATCCAGGACGGCGCGGTGGTTCGGGTTTTCAATGACCGCGGCGAATACCGTTGCAAGGCCGAAGTTTCCCCACGCGCGCGACCTGGTGTCGTGCATGGCCTGGGCATCTGGTGGCGCAAGTTCGGTCTGGACGGCACCAATGTCAACCAGCTCACCAGCCAGAAGCTCACTGATCTGGGGCGCGGCCCGGTCTTCTACGACTGCCTGGTCGAGGTACGGCCCCTGCAGCCGGTGTGAAGCGCAAGCTGGTCATGGCCACCGCCGCAGTTGCTGTTGTTGCAGGCCTGGCAGCGCTGTGCCTGAGCGGTTGTGCCAACCTGGGCTACTACTGGCAGTCGGCCAGCGGGCACCTGGCCTTGATGAACGCATCACGCCCGGTTGACGAATGGCTGGCGGACACCACCACGCCCGGGCCGCTCAAGGCCCGGTTGGTGCTGAGCCAGCGGATCCGCGATTTCGCGTCCACTGAGCTGCACCTGCCCGACAACCCGAGTTACCGCCGCTATGCCGACCTGCAGCGCCGTGCTGCCGTGTGGAACGTGGTGGCCGCCGAGCCTTTTTCGCTCACGCTGCACACCTGGTGCTTTGCGGTTACCGGCTGCGTGGGCTACAGGGGTTACTTCAACGAGACCGAAGCCCGCGCCGAGGCCGCGCGGATGCAGGCCCAGGGGCTGGAGTCCAGCGTGTATGGCGTGCCGGCTTACTCGACCCTGGGCTGGCTGAATTGGGCGGGTGGTGATCCGCTGCTGAACACCTTCATACATTACCCCGAAGGTGAGCTGGCGCGTCTGGTTTTCCATGAACTGGCGCACCAGGTTGTTTATGCGAAGGACGACACCATGTTCAACGAGTCTTTCGCTACCGCGGTAGAGCGGCTGGGTGGCGCGAAGTGGCTCCGCGGCCATGCCGGCGAGGTGGTGCGCGCCGAGTACGCTGCGTTCGATTCACGGCGCAGCCAGTTCCGTGCGCTGACCCTCTCGACCCGCCAGCGGTTGTCTGCAGTCTATGCGGCACAGGGCGTCACTTTGGCCGATCGTTCCGCGCAGAAGGCTGCTGTGATGCAGGAATTCCGTGACCGTTACGCGCAGCTGAAAGCGGGCTGGGGCGGCTTTGCAGGCTACGACCCCTGGGTGGCGCAGGCCAACAACGCCTCATTTGGCGCACAGGCCGCCTATGACGAACTGGTGCCGGGTTTCGAGGCTTTGTATGTGCGCGAGCAGCGTGACTGGAAGCGGTTTTATGATGCGGTGCGGCAGCTGGCGGCGCTGCCACGTGAAGAACGTCGCCGGGCGCTTGGCGCCACGACATCCACCCCCTGAAGGAGACACACGGTGCCCGACATTCAAATCAAGCGTGAACATGCACTGGGCCTGGCCGAGGCGCGCAAGATCGCCTTCAAGTGGGCCGAGATGGCCGAGGAAAAGTTCGACATGGAGTGCACCTATGAAGAGGGCAAGACCGAGGACCTGGTCACCTTCACGCGTTCGGGTGTCAACGGCGAACTCAAGGTCACCCGGGAACTGTTCGTGCTGGACGCGCGGCTGGGTTTCCTGCTGGGCGCCTTCAAGGACAAGATCGAAGGCGAGATCGTGAAGAACCTGGACAGCCTGCTGGCCAAGAAGCCGGCGGCCAAAAAGGCTGCGCCGAAGAAAAAGGCCTGACGGCAACTGGTGCGGCGCGGCATGACGGTCCACGGCTACAACCTGGCGCGCTTTGACCTGGTGTCCATCCGGCTGGCGGTGGCCTGTGCGCAAACCGGCAGCCTCACGGCTGCCGCCAGAGGCTCGCACCTGGCGCTGGCCGCGGCCAGCCGCCGCATCCGCGAACTGGAAGACGCGCTGGGCGAGCCGCTGTTCGAGCGTCATGCCCGCGGGCTCACGCCTACTGCGGCCGGCCAGGTGTTCATGAAGCATGGGCTGGCGCTGCTGCAGACCATGGAGTTGCTGGGCGGCGAGCTGGCTGACCTGCGCCAGGGCCTGTCGCGCCATATCCGCCTGTGTGCCAGCACGGCGGCCATCAACCAGTTCCTGCCGCCATTGCTGGCGCACTACGCCCAGCTGCGCCCGCAGGTGCGCGTGGATGTGGAGGAGCAGGTGTCCGGTGCTGTGGCGTCGGCATTGCGTGAGGGGCGTGCCGATGTGGGCATTTTTGTGGAAGGCCCCGACACCACCGGACTGGACGTGCGGGACTTTCGTCGTGACGAGCTGGTGCTGGTGCTGCCGCAGGGCCACCACCTGTGCGGCAGGACCCCGATCGCCTTCGCGGACACGCTTGACGAGGAATGGATCAGCCTGACTGCCGGCGCGGCCATGCTGCAAAAACAGCAGGAGGCGGCCCTGGCCGCCAACCGGCCGTTGCGCCTGCGCATGCAGGTGCGCAGCTTTGACGCGGTATGCCACATGGTGGCATCTGGACTGGGTCTTGCCATCCTGCCGCACGCGGCCTGCCTGCCGATGTTGCGCGGCATGAAGCTTTCCACGCGGGCTTTGGCCGACGGCTGGGCCCGCCGCAGGTTGCTCATGGCCACCCTGACCGCCCAGTCAGACCCTGCCGTACAGGCCCTGTGCAGCTTTATGGCCGAGCCTTCGCAAAAGACAAAGCGTTCGTCGCCCAAGCGGTAATGGACGCACCTGCGGGCGCGTTGCACACTGCCATCCATGGATACATCGACCCCTGCCGCCGGTCCGTTGACCGGCCTGAAAGTGCTGGAGCTGGGCCAGCTGATCGCCGGTCCCTTTGCCGCAAAAACCCTGGCCGACTTTGGTGCTGATGTGGTCAAGGTGGAGCCGCCGGGCACGGGCGACCCGCTGCGCAAATGGCGCCTGCTCAAGGACGGCACCTCGGTGTGGTGGCAGGTGCAATCGCGCAACAAGCGTTCTGTCGCACTTGATTTGCGTGACCCCGCAGCGCAGGACATCGTACGCAAGCTGGCGACTGAGGCAGACGTGCTGATCGAGAACTTCCGGCCCGGTGCCATGGAGGGCTGGGGGCTCGGGCCAGACGCCTTGCAGGCGCTGAATCCGCGCCTGATCATGCTGCGCATCAGTGGCTATGGACAGACCGGCCCCTACCGCGACCGCCCCGGTTTTGGCGTGGTGGCCGAAGCCATGAGCGGCCTGCGCCACCTGACGGCAGAGCCCGGCCGCGTGCCGGTGCGTGTTGGTGTGAGTATTGGCGACACGCTGGCTTCGCTGCACGGCGTGATCGGCATCCTCATGGCGCTGCACCACCGCCATCGCGCAGGTGTGGGGCAGGTGATCGACGTGGCGCTGTACGAGGCGGTCTTCAATTGCATGGAAAGCCTGTTGCCCGAGTACAGCGCGTTCGGCGCGGTGCGTGAACCCGCGGGCAGCGCGCTGCCGGGGATTGCACCCAGCAACGCGTACCGCTGCCGCGATGGCGGCTATGCGCTGATCGCTGGTAACGGCGACAGCATTTTCCGGCGTCTGATGGCGGCCATCGGTCGGCCTGACCTGGGGGGAGATCCTGCGCTGGCCGACAACGCCGGCCGGGTGGCGCGCGTGACCGAGATCGACGCTGCCATTGGCGTCTGGGCCGAACAGCACACTGTGGACGAGGTGCTGGCCGTGCTCGATCAGGCGGCCGTGCCCGCGGGGCGCATCTACACCGTGGCCGACATAGCTGCCGACCCGCACTACCAGGCGCGTGGCATGCTGCAGTCGGTGCACATGGACGACGGCAGTGAACTCGCCGTGCCGGGCATCGTGCCCAAGCTGTCGCTCACGCCGGGAGCGCACCGGCGCAATGCACCTGCGCTGGGGCAGGACACCGACGCCGTTCTGCGCGAGGTGGGGCTGACGGATGCGCAGATTGCGGCGTTGCATGAACGCGGCATCGTGTCGGGGGCCAACACATGAAGCGCATCCATTTCAATGAGGTCGCCACACGTGACGGCTTTCAGATCGAGCCCGAATTCGTGCCCACGGACTCCAAGGTAGCGCTGGTAGACGCGCTCAGCGACTGCGGCTACGCCAAGATCGAGGTGACCTCCTTTACCTCGCCAAAGGCCATCCCCATGCTGCGTGATGCGCAGGAGGTCATGGGCCGCATCCGCCGCGCACCGGGCGTGGAATACACCGTGCTGGTACCCAATGTGCGTGGCGCCGAGCGCGCGCTCGAATCACGGGCCGACGAACTGAACCTGGTCATGTCCCTTTCAGAGACGCACAACCTGGCGAACCTCCGAATGCCGCGCGAGAAAAGTTTTTCCTCACTGAGTGAGGTGATCCGCCTGGTGGATGGGCGCGCGCCCGTCAATGTGTCGTTGTCCTGCAGTTTTGGCTGCCCCATGGAGGGCGAAGTGGCATTGGGCGAGGTGCTGCTCTGGGGCGAGCGTTTTGCCGCCCTGGGCGTGCGCGGGCTGACCTTGTGCGACACCACTGGCAT
>CAZUJD010000226.1:0-5116 GCA_964620025.1 uncultured Ramlibacter sp.
ACTGGCCGCTGGTGGGCGGCAAGATGGACCTGACCGAAGGCGGCATCCGCGTGCCGTGGATCGCCCACTGGCCGGCCGCCATCGCACCGGGTGGCGTGAGCACCCAGCACTGCATGACGATGGACTGGTCGGCCACGATGCTGGACGCCGCGGGGGTGGCTGCGGCCGTGGACTACCCGCTGGACGGCATCTCGGTCCTGCCGGTGCTGCGCGACACCGCCCAATCGTTTCACCGTCCGCTGCACTGGCGCATGAACCACCGCGGCCAGCGGGCACTGCGCGACGGCGACTGGAAATACCTGCGTGTGGATGGGCATGAGTACCTGTTCAACATCCCTGCCGACGAACGCGAGCGCGCCAACCTGTCTGCACGCGAGCCGCAGCGCCTGGCGGCGTTGCGAACCGCATGGGAGGCCTGGGACGCCACCATGCCGCCCATTCCGGGCGATGCCACGGTGAGCCTGGGCTACTCCGTCAAGGACATGCCGCAGCGTTAAGCTTGGGCTGATGCAAGACCTGTCACGCTGGTTCCCCTTCCTCAAATGGCCGCGGCCCGATGCGGCCCTGCTGCGCAGCGAAGTCGGAGCCAGCCTGACCGTGGCGGTGGTGATGATCCCGCAGTCGGTCGCGTATGCGGCACTGGCGGGCATGCCATTGGTCACCGGCCTGTACGCCACGTTCCTGCCCATGCTGGTGGCCGTGATGTTCGGCAGCTCCACGCGGCTGTCGGTCGGCCCGTCGGCCCTGACCAGCGTGCTGGTCGGTGCATCGCTGATCGGCCTGGCCGAGCCAGGCAGCACCCAGTGGGTGGCTTTGGCCGTGTGGCTGTCGTTGCTGGCTGGCGATATCCAGCTCGCCCTGGGCGCAGGCGGCGCCAGCTGGGTGCTGAACCTGGTGAGCTCCCCCGTGCTGACCGGCTTCAGCCAGGCAGCGGCGCTGCTGATCATTGCGTCGCAGGTGCCCGCCCTGCTCGGACTCAAGGGATCACTGCCCACGCTATGGCAGTCACCACAGTTTGACATGACCGCCATGGCCTTTGGCGTGGGGAGCCTGGCATTGTTCGTGATGGGCAAACGCTGGCTGCCGCGCCTGCCTACGGTGCTGCTGGTGATTGCTGCTGCGGCGGCGTACAGCGCGTACAGCGGCTATTCGGCAGGCGGCGCGGTCATCGGCGCTCTGCCGGTGGGTCTGCCTGCGCCTTACTGGCCGGGCTGGCCGGGCTGGGACAACCTGAGCCTGCTGCTCGTGCCGGCAGCCGTGATCACCCTGGTGAGCTCACTGGAAATGGCCTCCAGCGCCAAGATTGAAAGCCAGCATGACGCCAAACGCTGGGATGCCAGCCAGGACCTGATCGGTCAGGGGCTTGGCAAGATCATGTCGGGCCTGTCCGGCAGCTTCCCCACCAGCACATCGTTTTCACGATCGGCCATCACACTGTATGCCGGTGCCCGCACCGGTTGGGCCACGGTGTCCGCCTGCGTGGTGGTGCTGCTGGTGCTGTTGCTGTTGACGCCCGCACTGTCGCATGTGCCACGGGCCGTGCTGGCCGCTGTGGTGATTGCTGCTGTGGCAGGCCTGATCAAGCCTCGCCTCTTGCTTCGGCTGTGGGCCATCAACCGCGTGGAGGCCGTGACGGCGCTGGTCACCTTCGGCGTCACGCTGCTGACCGCGCCGCGCATTTACTGGGGTGTGCTGACCGGCGTGCTGATGGGCCTGGCGCATTTCCTGTACCTGAGGCTGCACCCGCGCATCATCGAGGTGGGCCTGCACCCTGATGGCAGCCTGCGCGACCGCCACCTGTGGAAGCTGGCGCCGCTGGCGCAGCGGCTGTACGCATTGCGCATGGACGATGAACTGGACTTTGCGTCCGCCACGGCCCTGGAACGCACCATCACCGAACACCTGGCGGCAAACCCCGACGTGCAGCATGTGTGCCTGTTTGCCCAGCCCATCAACCGCATTGACGCCACCGGCGTGGAAGTGTTCACCCAGCTGCGCGAACGGCTGGCCGCGCGCAGCATCACGCTGCACATCAGCGGCATCAAGCTGCCCGTGGAAAAGGTGCTGCGCCGTGCCGGGGCGCTGGACGACGGGCCGCTGCTGTGCATGTACCGCACGGATGTGGATGCGCTGCAGGCGTTTGGGCGGTTGAGCGCCTGAAAACTCCGCCAGGCGAAAGGGCGACTGCTCCGACAGCTACGCCCGCGGATTGTCCAGCGCATACAACAGCTTGTCCGGCCCGTCGGCCGGCACCTGCACGGCGCCCTGCACGGTCATGCCCAGCCGCTCCAGCAGGCGGCAGGACCGTACGTTGTGGGGCAGCGTGATGGCCAGGATGCGCGGCAGCCCCAGCGCGGCGAAGCCGTACTGCAATACGGCTTGCGCGGCCTCCAGCGCATAGCCGCGGCCACGGCCCTCCGGCAGGAAGGCAAAGCCCAGGTCGGGGCCGTCCAGCCCTTCGCGGCGCACCAGGCCGCACAGGCCGATCGGCTCATCTTCCTGTGGATGACTGGCCCGCAGGCTCACGCGGTACAGGCCGTAGCCCAGCCGGTCATACATGTGCAGCGGGCCGGTGTTCAGGTAGGCCAGGGCGTCGCCGCGGGTATGCACGGCCTTGTCGCCGATAAAGGCCAGCCACTGCGGATCGTTGAGCAGCTTGAGGATGAAGTCGGCGTCGTCCGCTGTGAGCCAGTCCAGCGACAGGCGTGCCGTGGTGCCAATGTTCATGGAGCGCTACCTCCCTTCATGCGGTCAGTATCCAGCCTTCCAGCGGGTCCATGTCCAGCGGCAGCCCGTAGCGTGGTGCGCCCTGGCGCTGCGCCCATGCCGCCTGCAACAGGCACAGTACGGCGTCCAGACTGTCTCCGCTGGCATCCGCAGCCAGCGTATCACGCTGGGCATGGGTGAGCTTCAGGCGAAAACCCTCAAGCGGACCGCCGTTTTCCAGGGCGGTGAGCAGGTCCATGCGAGCAATCAGGCGTTCGGGTGTCTGCCGGGCGCGGTCGTCAGCCTTGTAGCTTCGCGCGCCCAGCACCCTGCGCGCCAGCAGGCCCGGATAGGCCTCCAGCGCCACACGCCGCGGATCACCGTCCTGCAGGCCCGGCAGGTGCACGCCGGCAGCACGCAACAGCGGAACACCGGCATGCAGCATCCAGGCCACGGGCGGGTTCACCCATTTCATGCTCGGGCTGGAGCCCGCAGGCCGGTCGGTGGCGCGATGGGCAAACTTGCCACCCACGGGCCGCGCGTTGCAGAACGCGGCAAAGGTGTCGCGGATGGCCGGGCGGCTGAGCGCAGCATAGTGGTCCATGCAAGCCGCCCACTGCTGCGGCCAGCCCAGTTGCTGCACCAGTTCGCGCGGCAAGCCGAAAGGAAAATCAAATCCGCCTACCCAGGCCTGCGGCTGCGCCAGCCAGTTGCCGAATGAGGCCAGTGATTCCAGCCGGTCCAGCCGCTCCAGCGTGACGCGTCCGCCCTGCTGCGCACCCACCGCGATCACGACGGGTTTGCGGCGGGAGGGCGCGCTGGAAAAATCACATCCGATCAGCAATGCCTTGTCCTTGTCAACCCAGCGCCAGGGCGATGACGCCCGCGGCTATCAGCCCGGCGCCCGCCAGGCGGGCGGCGCGATCCCCCTCGCCCAGCAGGTGCCCGCCCAGCAAGGCCGCAAACAGCATGGACACCTCGCGTGCCGGCGCCACATGCGACAACGGCGCAACCTTCACCGCATAGAGCACCAGCACATACGACACGGGGCTGATGATGCCAACGAACACGGCGTACTTCCATTGCCGCTGCCACAGCGACCAGGCGCCGGCGCGGTCGCGCAGCACGGTGGGCACCAGCAGCACCAGGCGCAGCAGGTTGCCGATGTAGTCCAGCAGGATGGGCGACAGCAGCACCACCTTGACGGCGTAGCCATCGACCACGGTGTAGGAAGCGATGAAGGCGCCGGTCAGCAGGCCGTAGACCATGCCCTTGCGCACACGCGCGCGCTGCGCCGGCTCGTGCGACGCACGCCACAGGCCGGGCCCGCCCGCGATCAGGAACACACCGCCGATCACGCCCGCGATGCCCAGCACGCCCAATGCAGAGATCTGCTCGCCCAGCAGCACGATGGCGGCCACAGACGACAGCAACGGCCCCGAGCCACGTGCCAGCGGATAGACCACGGTGAGGTCGGCCTTGCGGTAACCGCGCAGCAGCACGATGAAGTACAGGGTATGCAGCAAGGCGCTGGCGGCCACCAGCAGCCATTCCAGCCAGCCCCAGCGGGGCAGTTCGTCCACACCCAGGTAGAGGCCCAGCGGCGCCCAGAACACCATCATCACCAGCCCGGTGAAGGTGGCAAAGCGCACATCGCCGCCCGCCTTCTTGGCGGCGATGTTCCAGCTGGCGTGAATGAGGCCCGCGACCAGGACCAGCGCGAGCGCGTAGGTGGGCACGGCCTCTTTTGTTCAGGCCCGCCCGATGATGGCGGCCGTCGCC
This sequence comes from uncultured Ramlibacter sp., assembly GCA_964620025.1. GTDB lineage: Bacteria > Pseudomonadota > Gammaproteobacteria > Burkholderiales > Burkholderiaceae_C > RAM1. The sequence continues at coordinate 4,489 of CAZUJD010000226.1, forward strand.
ATCAGTTCTTCGAGCAGGGCCAGCGAAACCTTGCCCGACACCGAGTACGGGTCCAGCTCGGGCTTTTCGGAATACTTGAGCAGGATGGAATGGTTGAGTTTGGACAGGTTGACCTGACCCATGGTCCAGCCGCCAAAGCGGCGCTCGGTGATTTCTTCGTAGTGCAGCAGGGCGACGTCCTTGTGGCGCGGGTCCTTCTGGATGTGGCCATACAGCGCACTGACAGGCATGCGTCCACCTTCGATGGCCTGCAGGAAGATGCCGCCGCCGTAGCACAGGATGCCGGTGATGCCGCAGGTGGGATTGTGCTGGCGGGACTGGGACAGGATGGCTTCGATCGCGTCGGCGCTGGTGTCCACAGCGCGGCTGGCGTAAAGCAGGCGTACAAGCATGGGGTCAGCCTTTTTGCGGAATGAGGGCCAGGAATTCGCGGCGCAGCGTGGAGTCCTTCAGGAACACGCCGCGCATGACGGAGTTGATCATCTTGCTGTCCATGTCTTTCACACCGCGCCAGGCCATGCAATAGTGGCTGGCTTCCATGACGATGGCCAGACCATCCGGTTGGGTTTTTTCCATGATCAGGTCGGCCAGCTGCACAACGGCTTCTTCCTGGATCTGCGGACGGCCC
>CAZUJD010000227.1:0-5104 GCA_964620025.1 uncultured Ramlibacter sp.
GCAACTGCTGCCCACCGAGGCGCCTTCCGAGACGATGCCGCGCTACACCCAGGGCCTGATGGACCTGGGCGCCACCGTGTGCCTGGCGCGCAACCCTGCCTGTCTGCTGTGTCCTGTACAGCCCTTGTGCATTGCGCAGCGCGAAGGTTCGCCCGAGCGCTATCCGGTCAGGACGCGCAAGCTCAAGCGCACATCCCTGTCCCTGTGGTTGCTGCAGGCGCGCACGGCTGATGGAGCGGTCTGGCTGCACAGGCGCCCGACACCAGGCGTATGGGCCGGCCTGTTTTGCCTGCCGGTGTACGACAGCCATGAGCAGCTGGCTGCCAGCATGCCGGCGCGGCTGCGCAACCGGTTGCGCGAACAACCGGCGTTCGTGCATGTGCTCACGCACAGGGATCTGCACCTGCATCCGGTGGTGCTGGATATGCCCAAGACAGCAGCGCTGCCCGGCGATGGCGGCTGGTTCGATGCGGCCCAGTGGCCGCAACTGGGTTTGCCCGCGCCAGTGCGCAAGCTGCTGGCAGGCGGCTAGCGTGCGTCCAGCTCGCGGTGACGCTTGAGCGTCACCCAGCGGGTGCCGAAAGCAGTCGCCAGCTTTTCCACCAGGTACACCGAGCGGTGCTGGCCGCCCGTGCAGCCCACAGCGACCGTGACATAGCTGCGGTGGTCGCGCGCCAGTGCATCCAGCCAGTGGCTGAGAAAAGCCTCAATGTGGCTGAACATCTGGATGACATCGGCGTTGCCTGCCAGAAAATCCGCGACCGGCGCGTCCCGCCCGGTCAACGGGCGCAGTTCGGGCTCGTAGTGCGGGTTGGGCAGCATGCGCACGTCAAACACGTAGTCGGCATGCAGGGGAATGCCGCGCTTGAAGGCGAATGTCTCGAACACCAGTGTGAGCTGGCTGGCGCCGGCCGAGATCAGCGACTTGACGTAACCCTGCAACTGCGCCGAGCGGATGATGCTGGTGTCAATCACGTGGGCCTGCTCGCGCAGGTCGGCCAGCAGCTCGCGTTCCAGCTCGATGGCGTCCACCAGCGCATGCTGGTGTTCGGCCTCGCCCACGCTCAGGTCCTTGCGCGACAGCGGGTGGCGCCTGCGGGTTTCTGAAAAGCGCTGCACCAGCGTGGCGGTGGTTGCATCCAGAAAAATCGGCCGCAGCGAAATGCCCTGCCTGCGCAGGTCCGCCAGCTGCCGCGGCACCAGCGGCAGCGACGCAGCGCTGCGCACATCCATGGCAATGGCCACGCGCGTGGCCTTGTGCTCCTGCTCCAGCGCCACGAACGGCAGCAATAGCTCTGGTGGCAGGTTGTCCACGCAGTAGTAGCCGGCGTCTTCCAGGGCATGCAGCGCCACGGATTTGCCGGAGCCGGACATGCCGGTGATGAGGACGACCTCCAGTGTCATGGCAGGCCCAGCATTTCCTTGGCATGTGCCAGGGTGGTACCCGACAGGCGCTCGCCGCCCAGCATGCGCGCTACTTCAGCCACGCGCTGCTCGCCATGGACAGCCGTGACCGTACTGGCGGTGCCGGCCGCGTCGCTTTGCTTGGCCACCACCAGGTGATGGTCAGCACAGGCTGCCACCTGGGGCAGGTGCGTGACGGCCATGACCTGCCTGTCGCGGCCCAACTGCTTCATGAGCCGACCCACGGTTTCGGCCACCGCCCCTCCTACGCCGGAGTCCACCTCGTCAAAGATCAGTGTATGGGCCGTGCCCAGCTGGCTGGTGGTGACGGCAATCGCCAGCGCAATACGCGAGAGTTCACCGCCCGAGGCCACCTTGCCTACGGGTCGTGGGGTGCTGCCCGCATGGCCGGCGACCAGGAAGGCCACATCTTCCAGGCCGCTTTGCGCAGGCTGGGAAACCTTTTCCAGCGCCACCTCGAACTGTCCGCCCTGCATGCCCAGGCCCTGCATGGCCTGGGTGATGGCCTTGGCCAGCAGTGGCGCCGCCTTGGCCCGCTGCCGGGAGAGTGCGCGGGCTTCGGTCATGTAGGCTGCCGCGGCCTTCTGCTCTGCGGCTTCCAGAGCGCCCAGATCAGCAGCTGCGTCCAGCTGGGCCAGCTCCTGCTTCCAGCCAGCCAGCAGGCCTGGCAGCTCCGGTGGTGTGCGCTTGTAGCGCCGCGCCAGCGACACCCACGAAGAAAGGCGTTCATCCAGTTCGGCCAGGCGTTGTGGATCCAGGTCGGCCTTGCGCTGCCAGGCATGCAGTGAATGCAGGGCGTCTTCGGCCTGGGCCAGGCTGGATGCGATCACTTCGGCCATGCCGGCAAATTCAGGCGCCACGCGCTCCTGGGCCTGCAACAGCGCCAATGACTGGGCCAGCCCCTTCAGCGCACCGCCGTCATCGCCGTCCAGCAGATCCACGGCGCCCTGGGCTGCCTCGATCAGCGATTGCGCATGGGCCAACCGGGTGTGGCTGGTATTCAGTTCGTCCCATTCGTCATTGCCCGGGGCCAGCTTGTCGACCTCGCCGATCTGCCAGGCCAGCCGCTCGCGCTCGCGTTGCAATGTGTCCTGCGCGCTGCGCGCGTCGGCCAGCGCCCTCTGGGCCAGCCGCCACTGTTGCCACAGTTGTCCCAGCACCGCCGTGCTGGCCCCGGCGTAGCCGTCCAGCAGTTCGCGCACGGAATCGGGCCGTGTGAGGCTTTGCCACGCATGCTGGCCGTGGATATCTACCAGCTGCTCGCCCAACTCACGCAACTGCGCGGCCGTGGCTGGGCTGCCGTTGACCCAGGCGCGGCTTTTCCCCTGGTTGTCCACGGTGCGGCGCAGCAGCAGGGTGTCGGCTGTATCGAAGCCGGCCTCTTCCAGCCAGGGCGACAGGCTGGCGGGGGTGTCAAATTCAGCGCTGATGTCGGCGCGCGCGGCGCCTTCGCGTACCACGCCGGATTCGGCCCGCGAACCCAGCGCCAGCTGCAACGCGTCGATCAGGATGGATTTGCCGGCGCCGGTTTCTCCGGTCAGCACACTGAAACCGCCGGACAGGTCCAGCTCGAGTTCGCGCACGATGACGAAGTCGCGCAGGGCTATGCGTTTGAGGCTCATGGTCGGGTCAGGGCAGGGTCGTTTCGGGTCAGGCCACGCCTTCGTTCCAGTGGAGCTTGCGGCGAAGCGTGTCAAAGTAGCTCCAGCCGCGCGGATGCAGAAAGCGCACGTGGTGCTGCGAACGGCGTACCGTGATGCGGTCGCCATGCAGCAGCGATGCGAGCGACTGCATGTCAAAGTTGGCGCTGGCATCGCGCCCGGCCACGATCTCGATGGCGATTTCAGCGGGGTCGGCCAGGACGATGGGGCGATTGGACAGCGTGTGTGGAGCAATTGGTACCAGCACCCAGCCGGGAATGGACGGGTGCAACAGCGGTCCTCCGGCTGAAAGCGCATAGGCGGTGGAACCCGTGGGCGTGGCAATGATCAGGCCGTCGGCGCGCTGGTTGGCCACGAAATGGCCGTCCACCTCCACGCGCAGCTCCACCATGCCGGAGGTGGCGCCGCGGTTGACCACCACATCATTCATGGCGAGGGCGTCAAACACGCAATGCCCGTCGCGCCAGACCTTGGCATGCATCAGGCTGCGGTGGTCTTCCTCGTAGTCGCCCTGCAGCATGGGCGGCAGCACGCTGCGGTACTGTTCGAGCGCTATGTCGGTGATGAAACCCAGGCGCCCCTGGTTGATGCCGATCAGGGGCACGCCGTAACGTGCCAGCTGCCGGCCAAAACCCAGCATGGTGCCATCGCCGCCCACCACCAGCGCCAGGTCGCACTGCGCGCCGATGGCTTCCACGTCCAGCGCGGCATAGTGCGCGATGCCGCTGGACTGGGCCGTGTCACGCTCCAGAGCCACGTCGCAGCCCTGGGCCGCCAGGAAATGGGCGATTTCCTCCAGCGTGGCGCGCGACGAACCGGCGTTGGCACCGTGGTATTTGCCAATCAGCGCAACGTGGTGAAAACGTGGGTTCATCCGCAAATTACATCATTAAAATGATTCGATGCTCGATGATCGTGCCAAGTTGTTGTTGAAAGCGCTGGTCGAGCGCTACATCGCTGACGGACAACCCGTGGGGTCGCGCACGCTGTCGCGTGCCTCGGGGCTCGAACTCTCCCCCGCGACCATCCGCAACGTGATGTCCGACCTGGAAGAGCTGGGCCTGATCGTCAGCCCGCACACCTCGGCCGGCCGCATTCCCACGGCCCGTGGCTACCGGCTGTTCGTGGACACCATGCTCACCGCCCAGCGCGAGCAGCTGTCGCCACCGACCCTGGCCGCCGACCAGCCGCAAATGGTGATTGCAAATGCGGCCCAGATGCTGTCCAACCTGTCACAGTTTGTGGGCGTGGTGATGGCGCCGCGGCGCACGTCCGTGTTTCACCACATCGAATTCCTGCGCCTGTCCGAGAAGCGGGTGCTGGTCATCATCGTGTCACCCGACGGCGATGTGCAAAACCGCGTCATCTTTACCGAAGCAGATCTCACCCAGCCGCAGCTGGTGGAGGCGGCCAATTTCCTGAACGCCAACTACACGGGCCTGGCCATCGAGCATGTGCGCGATCGCCTGCAGGTCGAGGTCGAGAAGCTGCGCGGCGAAATTGCCGCGCTGATGCAGGCCGCGGTGCAGGTCAGCTCCGAGGCCATCACCCAGGCGCAGGAAGAAGTGGTGATCTCGGGCGAGCGCAACCTGCTGGCCGTGAGCGACTTTTCCAGCGACATGAGCCACCTGCGCCGCGCGTTCGAGCTGTTCGAGCAAAAAACCCAGCTCATGCGCCTGCTGGACGTGTCCAGCCGCGCCGAGGGCGTGCGCATCTACATCGGTGGTGAAAGCCAGGTCGTGCCGTTTGAGGAGCTTTCCATCGTCAGCGCGCCCTACGAGGTGGATGGCCAGGTAGTAGGCACGCTGGGCGTGATCGGACCCACGCGCATGCCCTATGACCGCATGATCCAGATCGTGGACATCACCTCACGGCTGGTGACCAACGCCCTGAGCCACCACAAGTAGGCACCTACAATCAGGGGTTCGGTTGGGGCGTTAGCTCAGTTGGTTAGAGCAGGGGACTCATAATCCCTTGGTCGCAGGTTCAAGTCCTGCACGCCCTACCATCCGCGGTGT
>CAZUJD010000228.1:0-5095 GCA_964620025.1 uncultured Ramlibacter sp.
ATGAAGAAGGTCTGCGCCACGGGGCCGGGGTCAGCCAGGCCGGTGGTCTCGATCACCACACGTTCGAAATCCAGCTCACCCTTGCGCTTTTTCTGTGCCAGGTCCTGCAGGGTGGAGCGCAGGTCTTCCCGGATGGTGCAGCAGATGCAGCCGTTGCTCATCTGGATGATCTGTTCCTTGCTTTCCGTCACCAGGATGTCGCTATCGATGTTTTCCTCACCGAATTCGTTTTCAATGACGGCGATCTTCTGGCCGTGGGCCTCACTGAGCACCCGCTTGAGAAGCGTGGTTTTGCCGGAACCCAGGAAGCCGGTGAGGATGGTGGCGGGGATGAGACTCATGATGGTGGCCTGTACGTCGGAGGATCGGCAGTTTAGCGGGCTATTGGAAAACCTACTTGCGAACGACAACCAGCCCCTTCAAGTACTCCCCTTCGGGAAATTCAAGGGTCATGGGGTGATCCGGCGCCCCGCCCAGACGGGCACTGATATAGCCGTCGACACCAGCGTCCGCCCCTGCCGAGGCCACGATCTTGTGAAACAGGTCGGCACTGATTCCGCCGGAGCAGGAATAGGTGAACAACACGCCGCCGGGCTCCAGCAGCTTGAACGCGAGCCGGTTGATGTCCTTGTAGGCACGGGCGGCGCGCTCGGCATGGGCGGCCGTCGGTGCCAGCTTGGGCGGGTCCAGGATGATGGCGTCAAAGGTGCGCCCCTGGTCGATGAACGAGCGCAATGAACTGTTGACATCGGCATCCATGAACGTGGCCCGGGCCTGCTCAAACCCGTTCAGTGCCACATGGGCAGCCGCCCGCTCCAGTGCCGCAGCGGAAGAATCGATGGAGGTCACATGCGATGCACCACCAGCCAGGGCCGCCACGGTAAAACCGCCCGTGTAGCAGTAGCAGTTGAGCACCCGCTGCAGACCCAGTCTTCTTGTCCAGTCCGCAAACAGGCGGCGGCTGTCGCGCTGGTCCAGATAAAACCCGGTTTTGTGGCCGGTGGCAATGTCCAGGGTCAGCTGCCAGCTGTGTTCGCGGATCTCAAGCGCCGTAGGCCCCTCCCCGCGCAGCCACCCGGTGACCGGTTGCAGGCCCTCCAGCGTCCGGCTGCTGGCATCGGACCGCTCGTACAGGCGCGCCAGCCCGGTTTCCTTCAGCAAGGCATCGGCGATCACCGGCTTCCAGCGCTCGACACCACTGGCCAGAAACTGGGCGACCAGCGTGTCTCCGTATCGGTCCACGATCAACCCGGGCAGACCGTCGGATTCACCGTGGATCAGCCTGAAGCTGTCGCTGGCTATGTCCATGCGGCTGCGGGCCCGGATCGCCCGGGCGCACACCTCGCCCAAAAATGCCGGGTCGATGCGCTGTTTTTCATCGAAACTCCAGGCGCGCACCCGGATCCGGGACGCCGGGCTGTAAGCGCCCCAGGCCAGAAACTGTCCTTCGTGTGACTCAACCCGGACGGTTTCGCCCGCGTCGGCGCCCCCGCGGGCAATGGCAGAGTCGAAAATCCAGGGGTGGCGGCGCAGCAGGGAACGGTCCTTGCCCGCCTTGAGTCGGATGGCTTTCATGGCGCTTATTGTCGCGGCAGGCAACAATAGCGGGCTTGGAGAAGAATTTGCGAAGCATTAGATTCTGGTTGGGATGGCGCGTGGTCCAGGCGGCCATCCTGTTGGGTATGTTGGCGCCGGCCGCCGCGGTGGCGCGCACCGTTCTGGATCTGGATACCACGCGCCAGCCTGTGGCCCTGCACGACTGGGGCAACTACTGGATCGACACCACCGGCCAGACCACACCCGAAGCGGTCGGAAAGGACGCCATCCCATGGCAGCCGACGCGCGATCACGCCATCTTTCCAATCCGCAGCGGTCAGGCATTGTGGATCAGCTTCACCGTGCCACCCGCCCCCGACACCGAACGCTGGTACCTCGAGATTCCCTATGCCTCGCTGGACCGCGCATCGCTGTACACCTATGACAGCGCCGGCCAGTGGAACGAGCAGCGTGCAGGCGATCTGGTGGCAGTCAGTGCCTGGCCGGTGCCGCACCGCCATCCGCTGCTGCCCGTGGTGGTGTCGGCCGAAGAGCCCCGCAAATTCCTGCTGCGCATCGAGAACGCGCACAGCTTCAGTGCCCCGTTGATGTTCGTCAGCGAAAGCTACCTGTACCGCAGCGAGCAGCGCGTATCACTGATTCTGGGCATCTATTTCGGGCTGGCGGGCCTGGCGTTCATGCTGTCGGCGCTCAGTGCCTTGTCGTTGCGTGATACCGCCTACGGCCTTTACGGCCTGAGTGTCGCGATGATGGCCATTACCCAGGCCGCCATGACCGGCATTGCCGGGTTGCACCTGTGGCCCGGCATGCCGCGCTGGAATGACCTGTCGCCCCTTCTTCTTCCAGTGCTCACGGTTTCATCCCTGCTGTGGTTCGGCAGTGCCGTGCTGTCACTGCCGGAGCGCTCGCGCAAGCTGGCGCGTGCCACCACCGGACTGGCAGTGCTGGGGCTGGCTGTGGGCGTCGGCCTGGCGGTGGTGGACCACTCCAGCCGTTTCGCGCTGATGGGCAGCTACATCGTGGTGTCCCTGGTTGTCGGAGTGCTGATTACCGTTTGGGCCTGGCACCGGGGTGATCGCTACGGCCTGTGGCTGCTGCTGGGGTCGGCCCCGGTCATGATCGGCTCGGCTTTTCCGCTGGCACGGCTGGCCGGCCTGATCCCCGTGAGCTTCTGGACCATGCATGGCATGCAGATCGGTATTGCCTTCGAACTGCCGGTTCTGCTGGTCATCCTGATGTTGCGCAGCCAGCAAAGGCGCGAACACAACCGCCGCATCCAGGGGCTGGACCGGCTCGACCCGGCCACCGGCCTCATCAATGCGCCGGTTTTTGCCGAGCGCCTGATGCGAATGATCGCCCGTTCGCAGCGCCTGAAACACCAAAGTGTCGTGCTGGTGATCGACCTGGTCAATGTGGACCAGATCCAGCGCGATTTCGACCGCCGGGCCGCAGAAGAGCTGCCACTTCGGGTGGCTGGTCGCCTGCTGTCGGCTGCGCGGGAGATCGACAGTGTGGCGCGCCTGTCTGAACGGCGTTTTGGCATGCTGGTGGAAGGGCCGCTCACGCCCGAAGAAGCCGCGCAGGCCGGCCCTCGGGTAGTCGCCCGTGGCCTGATGCCGTTCAAGAACAAGCCACTGGAATGGGTTGCCCAGTTGCGCGTGGCACATGCGCTGGTTCCGCTGGACGGCACCGACGCCCAGCAGGTGCTTGAACAGATGGGCGACCTGCTGGCCGCCGTGCCAGCCGACAGCAAGCGCGCCGTATTTTCACTGCACGACGAACCCGGCGCGCCACGCCAGAGCATCTGACCCTGGCCTTATCGACCGGTCTCAGCCCTTGCCACGTCGCGCGCGCGGATGCGCGGCGTCATAGGCCTTGGCCAGGTGCTGGAAGTCCAGCCGCGTATAGACCTGGGTTGTCGTGATGTTGGCGTGTCCCAGCAGTTCCTGTACGGCCCGAAGATCGCTGCTGGACTGCAGGACATGGCTGGCAAACGAGTGGCGCAGCATGTGGGGGTGCACCGGGGTTGCCAGCCCGCTTTTCAGGCTGCGCTGGCGTACGCACTTCCAGACGGCCTGCGCCGTCATGCGGGCACCGCGCGGGCCGGTGAAAAGCGCCGGTTCGTACGCAGCGACGCCTTCAGGACCCTGGTCACGTACTGCCAGCCATCGCTTCAGCGCATCCAGTGCCTTGCGGCCCACAGGTACCATCCTGCGCTTGCTGCCCTTTCCCAGCACATGGGCCTCGCCAGCCTGCAGGTCCACATGGCTGCTGCCGGCCACGTCCAGGCCGACCAGTTCCCCCACCCGCAGGCCGCAGCCGTACAGCAGCTCGATGATTGCGGTGTCTCGCGCCTCGGTCCAGGGGTCGGCGTCGGCGTCGTGGTGCTCAGCCAGTTGCACAGCATCGTCAACGCTCAGTGCCTTGGGCAAGGGTTTGGGCGCCTTGGGCGCACGCACGTCCTGGACCGGATTGCTGGGCACGAGGCCCTCGCGCCCCAACCACGTATAAAAACCGCGCCAGCCCGACAGGATCAGCGCGATGCCGCGGCCGCTGCGTCCCGCGCCGTGCATCTGGGCGACCCAGCGTCGGATGTGGGCACTTTGCACCCGGGTCAGCTCCAGGCCGGCCTTGTTTGCGTTGTCCGCAAGCCTGTTCAGATCCAGCGCGTAGAGCTCGACGGTGCGTTTCGCCAGGCGTTTTTCGACCCGGACATGTTCGAGGTACCTCTCGACAAGGCCGGTGTCTGCACTCATGGTCTATTGGTGGCGCAGCCGCGACAGTGCCGCGCTGGCAAGTTCGGCGATGCGCTCCAGGAAATCCGTGCCCATGCCACTGGAGAACCGCTGCGGATCCGGCGACGCCAGTACCAGCATGCCAAAGGCCGGGCCTGGCGAATTGATGGCACCGGCACGCAGCGGCACCAGCGCAATGGACATGGCCACATCAGGTGCGCCCAGCCAGCCCACCGCCTCAAAACCCGAGTTGACACCGCAATAGGGCTGGGTCAACGACGAAGCAAAGGTCCTGGCATCGTCACTCACGCCTTCGGCAAAAGGTTCGCCGCCATAGCGCGCATCCACGTCCCAGACCTTGATGGCCACCTGCGGCACCATGAACTGCGTTGCAATCTCGCCGGTGATCTGGGCGGGCAGTTCACGGGCGGACTGCACCAGGAACAGGTTGCGGGCCCAGCGCTGCAGACGGTCGGCAATGACCATGTTCTCGTTGCCATGGCGGACCATGTCCATCACCCGGTGCTCCAGCACCTTGATTTTTTCGCGCAGCATTTCAGCCTGACGCTCCTGCAGGCTGACAGCCCGGTTGCCATGCGGGCTGGTGAGCTGCACGGCCGCCAGCAGTTCGGCGTGACGTTCGAAAAAGTCCGGGGTGTTGGCCAGGTAGTTGGCGATGTCGTCCTCGGTGATGGGGTTCATGGCGTCCTGTTTCATGTCAGTCACGGTGTTCATCGGGTACTTCAATCTCGCCTTCAAAAACGGTGGTGGCGGGACCGGTCATCAACACGGGCTGGCCCATG
>CAZUJD010000229.1:0-529 GCA_964620025.1 uncultured Ramlibacter sp.
CACTGCATGGACCAGGTTCACCAGGTCCCGGGGATCGTCCAGGTCCGGCACGCCCGCGGCATCGGTACGGCCCAGCTGATTGAGCGTCTGCTCCAGGATGCTGCCGCCCATGCGGTTCCTGCCCCGGCCCAGATCGACCAGCACCAGGGTGGTGTCGGGTTCGACAGCGTCCAGCTGGGGCGTGAGCGTGCCGCGCACGTCAGCCAGCGTGGCAAAGGCGCTCACGATGAGGCTGACCGGGGAAGTGACCTTCTTCCGCTCGGCGCCATCCGTCCATTGGGTGCGCATGGACAGGCTGTCCTTGCCCACCGGCACGCTGATCCCCAGGGCCGGGCACAGTTCCATGCCCACGGCGCGCACGGTCTCGTACAGCGCGGCGTCTTCGCCGGGCTCGCCACAGGCGGCCATCCAGTTGGCAGACAGCTTGACACGCGGCAGCTCGATCGGTGCAGCCAGCAGGTTGGTGATGGCTTCGGCCACTGCCATGCGGCCCGAAGCCGGTGCGTTCATGGCAGCCAGCGGCGTGCGC
>CAZUJD010000229.1:539-5047 GCA_964620025.1 uncultured Ramlibacter sp.
CTGCAAAGCCGGTGTAGTCCGCCAGGGTCACGGCGCAGTCCGCCACGGGCACCTGCCAGGGCCCGACCATCTGGTCGCGGTGGCTCAGGCCGCCCACCGTGCGGTCGCCGATGGTCACCAGGAAGCGCTTGGACGCTACTGTGGGGTGGCTCAACACCGCAATCGCGGCGTCCTGCAGCTTCACGCCCGTCAGGTCGATGGGCTGGAACCGGCGGGTCACGGACTTCACATCGCGGTGCATTTTCGGCGGCTTGCCCAGCAGCACGTTCATGGGCATGTCCACCGGGCTCGCAGCCCCCTCGTCAGCCACTACCAGCTGGCGCTCTTCTGTCGCCACACCGACCACGGCGAAGGGACAGCGCTCGCGCTCACAGAACGCCCTGAACTGCGCCAGCGATTCGGGTGCAATCGCCATCACATAGCGTTCCTGGCTTTCGTTGCACCAGATTTCCTTGGGGGCCAGGCCCGACTCTTCCAGCGGCACCGCACGCAGGTCAAAGCGCGCACCACGGCCGGCGTCATTGGTCAGTTCGGGAAACGCGTTGGACAGGCCTCCTGCACCCACATCGTGGATGGCCAGGATCGGATTGCGATCGCCTTGCGCCCAGCAATGGTTGATGACTTCCTGGGCACGGCGTTCGATTTCGGGGTTGCCACGCTGTACGGAATCAAAGTCCAGCTCGGCCGCATTGGCGCCTGTCGCCATGGAGCTGGCTGCGCCACCGCCCATGCCGATGCGCATGCCGGGGCCGCCCAGCTGGATCAGCAGTGTGCCGGGGGGGAACTCGATCTTCTGCGTCAGGCGTGCATCAATGGTGCCCAGCCCCCCCGCGATCATGATGGGCTTGTGGTAGCCGCGGCGGATGCTGTCGGTGTCACTGGCAATGGTCTGTTCGTACTCGCGGAAGTAGCCCAGCAGGTTGGGCCGGCCGAATTCGTTGTTGAACGCCGCGCCGCCCAGCGGGCCTTCGGTCATGATCTGCAGCGGGCTGGCAATGTGTTCCGGCTTGCCGACCGGGTCGGCCGATGCCTCGGGCCAGAGCCGCGACACGGTGAAGCCGGTCAGGCCGGCCTTGGGCCTGGAGCCGCGGCCCGTGGCGCCTTCGTCACGGATCTCGCCACCAGCGCCGGTACTGGCCCCGGGAAACGGGCTGATGGCCGTGGGATGGTTGTGCGTTTCGACCTTCATCAGCACATGGTTCGTGGCGGCAGTCTTGCCATACCGCTGGCCGTCGCCGGGCCAAAAGCGAGTGACATCCGAGCCTTCCATGACCGAGGCGTTGTCCGAATACGCCACCACCGTGTGCTGCGGACTGGTCTGGTGGGTGTGGCGGATCATGCCGAACATGCTCTTGTCCTGCGCCACGCCGTCAATGGTGAAGGCAGCGTTGAAGATCTTGTGGCGGCAGTGTTCGCTGTTGGCCTGCGCGAACATCATCAGTTCCACGTCCGTGGGGTTGCGCCTGAGGCCGGTGAATGCGGCGACCAGGTAATCGATCTCGTCATCGGCCAGCGCCAGGCCAAACTGGGTGTTGGCCTGCTCCAGCGCAGGACGGCCGCCGACCAGCACGTCCACGTATTCCATGGGGGCAGGCTGCAGTTCGGTAAACAGGTTGAGCGCCTGCGCCCGGTCGAACATGGCGCTTTCTGTCATGCGGTCATGCAACAGGGCTGCCACGGCCAGACGCTGCTCCTGGCTCAGCACGCCACCGCCCAGCAGGCCGGTCTTGACGCTCAGGCGGTATTCCGTGAGGCGCTCCACCCGCCTGATGGCAATGCCGCAATTGTGGGCAATGTCGGTGGCCTTGCTGGCCCAGGGCGAGACGGTGCCCAGGCGCGGCGTCACCACGATCAGTTCGCCCTCCGCCGTGCCGCTGTACGGGTCGCCATAGACCAGCAGCGAGGCCAGGCGCGCCCGGTCGGCTTCCGGCAGAGGCGCATCGGACGCCACCAGATGCACATGGCGGGCCGCAATGCCGGTGATGCGGTCATGAATGGCTTGCAGGCGCGGAAGTAGCTGCTGGACTCGGAAGTCGCTGAGGGCATTGCCGCCCTCAAACTGGGTGATGTGCAGGGTCACGTGGTGGCCTTGAGGAGGTCTTGGAAGCCGGTCCGGTGCTGCGCTGAATGGGCAGCACCGTGAAAACCCTAGATTCTACCTGCGGGGAATTTCACCGAATGGGATAATCCGGCCCCATGAGCATTACCTACAAAGACGCCGACGGTGTGCGCGGCATGCGTGAGGCCTGCCGGCTTGCCTCCGAGGTGCTGGACTACCTGACGCCGCACGTCAAACCCGGCGTCACCACGCGCGAAATCGACCGGCTGGCCGCTGAATACATGGTCAATGTGCAGGGCACCAAATCGGCCACGCTGGGCTACCAGCCGCCCGGCTACCCGCCCTACCCGGCTTCACTGTGCACTTCGCTCAACCATGTGGTGTGCCATGGCATTCCCAACGACAAGCCGCTAAAAAAGGGCGACATCATGAACATTGATGTCACCGTGATCACCAAGGACGGCTGGTTTGGCGACAACAGCCGCATGTACCTGATCGGGGAAACCTCCATCGCGGCCCGCCGCCTGTGCGCGATCACCTACGAAGCCATGTGGCATGGCATCGTGCGGGTCAAACCCGGCGCCCGGCTGGGCGACATCGGTTTTGCCATCCAGAAATTTGCCGAAAGCAACGGCTACAGCGTGGTGCGCGAGTTCTGCGGCCATGGCATCGGCAAGGTGTTCCATGAAGAACCCCAGGTGCTGCACTATGGCAAGCCGGGCACGCTGGAAGAACTCAAGCCCGGCATGACCTTCACCATCGAGCCGATGATCAATGCCGGGCGCAAGGACATCAAGGAAATGGGTGACGGCTGGACCATTGTGACCAAGGACCACTCGCTGTCCGCCCAATGGGAGCACACCATCCTGGTCACCGAAACCGGCTACGAGGTGCTGACGCTGTCTGCCGGCAGCCCGCCGCCGCCGGCGTTTGTGAACGCCGCAGCCCCTGCCCCGGCCACAGCCTAGGGGTCGCGCCATGGCCGACATCCAGGCGCTGCGCGAAGGCTACCGCGCCAAGAAAACCGCGCTGCTGCAGACGGTGCAGGCCGGTGGCGCTTCCACGCGCGGCATCCGCCGGCTGCTGCGCCAGCTGGCTGACCTGGCCGATGAGGCTTTGCGCACCCTGTGGGAACAGGCAGGCTTTGCCCCGGGCTTTGCGCTGGTTGCCGTGGGCGGGTTCGGCCGCGGTGAGCTGTTCCCGTATTCCGATGTCGATGTGCTGCTGCTCATGCCCGATGGAGTCTCGCCCGACACTGACGAGGCGCTCAAGCGCCAGCTCGAGGGCTTTATCGGCAGTTGCTGGGACAGTGGCCTGGAGATCGGCTCCAGCGTGCGAACACTGGCTGACTGCGTGGCCGAGGCCGCCAAGGACGTCACCGTCCAGACCTCCCTGCTGGAGTCACGCCTGGTAACGGGTAACCGCAGGCTGTACAGCCAGTTTGCGCGCAAGTTTGACGCCGGCATCGACCCGCGCGCCTTCTTTGTCGCCAAGACACTGGAGCTGCGCCAGCGCCACACCAAATTTGAAAACACCCCGTATTCGCTCGAACCCAACTGCAAGGAGTCGCCCGGCGGCCTGCGCGACCTGCAGGTCATCCTGTGGGTGGCCCGTGCGGCCGGGTTCGGCAAAACCTGGGACGAACTGGCCAGAAGCGGCCTGGCCACGCCGTTCGAGGCGCTGCAGATCAAGCGCAACGAAGCCCTGCTCAGCCTGATCCGTGCGCGGCTGCACCTGCTGGCGAACCGGCGGGAAGACCGGCTGGTGTTCGACCTGCAGACTGCGGTGGCCGAATCGTTCGGTTACACCAACGAGATGTCGCCCGACGGACGACTGGTCGGCCGCGCCAGCGAGGCGCTCATGAAGCGCTATTACTGGGCTGCCAAGGCCGTCACCCAGCTCAACCAGATCCTGCTGCTGAACATTGAAGAGCGCCTGAATCCCAGCACCCATGAGCCGCGGCCGATCAACGGCCGCTTCTCGGACAAGGCCGGCATGCTGGAGGTTGCCAGCGACGACCTGTACCTGAAGAACCCGCATGCCATCCTGGAAACCTTCCTGCTGTACCAGCGCACGGTCGGCATCAAGGGGCTGTCGGCGCGGACGCTGCGCGCGCTGTACAACGCGCGCGACATCATGGACAGCAAGTTCCGCAACGACCCGGTGAACCACCAGCTGTTCATGGCCATCCTGCAAGAGCCCAAAGGCATCACGCATGCCATGCGGCTGATGAACCAGACGTCGGTGCTGGGGCGTTACCTGTGGGTGTTCCGCAAGATCGTGGGGCAAATGCAGCACGACCTCTTCCACGTGTACACGGTGGACCAGCACATCCTGATGGTGCTGCGCAATGTGCGGCGCTTTTTCATTGCGGAGCACGCCCACGAGTACCCGTTCTGCTCGCAACTGGCCGCCGGCTGGGACAAGCCCTGGATCCTCTACATCGCGG
>CAZUJD010000230.1:0-5040 GCA_964620025.1 uncultured Ramlibacter sp.
CCACCGGCAACCGCCACTTTGCCGACCTGATGACCTACCTGGGCACCATGATCATTCCGCGCACGCGGGTGAACACGCCGCAGGCCGACCCGGAAGGCCGCCTGAGCTACCTGCAGCGGGTGCACGGCGAGCATGAAAGCATCTACAACGCCATCCGCAACCAGGACGCCGAGGCCGCCCGCGCGGCCATGCGCACCCACCTGACCAACAGCCGCGAGCGCCTGCGCAAAAACCTTTGAGGGAATTCCCTGAAGTACTTGGGATGCCTTAGGTTGTACGATGACTGACCAATTTTGACTCATTCATCGTCGGAGACCGCCATGAAACGCCGCACCCTGGCAACCGCATTCGCTGCGGTCGCTGCCATGCCAACCTTGCTGGCAGCGCCAGCCGCCTGGGCCCAGGACGCCTGGCCGGCCAAGCCCATCACTTACATCGTGCCCTTCCCCACCGGCGGCACGACCGACATCCTGGCGCGGCTGATCGCACAAAAGCTGGGCCCGGCGCTGAACACCACGTTCGTGATCGACAACAAGGGCGGCGCGGGCGGCAGCATCGGCTCTGAAATCGGCTCGCGTGCCGCGCCGGACGGCTACACCATCGTGGGCGGCACCATCAGCTCGCACGCCATCAACGTCAGCCTCTATCCCAAGCTGGGCTACGACCCCGTCAAGTCGTTCCAGCCCGTGGTGCTTATCGGCTCCAACCCGGTGGTACTGGTGGTCGGTGAAAAAAGCCCGTTCAAGAGCCTGGCCGACGTGCTGGCCGCCGCCAAGGCCAAGCCCAAGACGGTGTCGTCGGCGTCCGCCGGCGCGGGCACCTCGCAGCACATGACGCTGGAGCTGCTGGGCTTTCGCACGGGCACGCAGTTCAACCACATCCCCTACCGCGGCTCGGGCCCGGCCATCGCCGACGTGATCGGCGGCCAGGTGGACATGATGTTTGACACGACCGTGGTGGCCGGCCCGCACATCACCAGCGGCAAGGTGCGCGCGCTGGCCGTCAGCTCAGCCAAGCGGCTGGAGGCCATGCCCAACATCCCCACCGTGGCGGAATCGGGCGTGCCCAACTTTGAAGTGGTGTCGTGGCAGGGCATCTTTGTGCCCGCGGGCGTGCCCAAGCCCATCGTGGACCGCCTGCACACCGAGATCATGAAAATTTTGCAGACACCCGAAATGCAGGACCGCCTGAAAACCCTGGGCATGCAGCCATCCAGCATGACGCCCGCCGAGGTGGCCACCTTCCAGAAGGCCGAGGTGGACAAATGGGCCCAGGTGATCAAGGCCGCCGGCATCAAGCTCGAATAAGGCGCCCATGCGCGTGGCCCTCATTGGTGCCGGCCCGTCCTGCGCGCCGCACCTGCAAAGCCTGCTGGAGCTGGCGCCTGATGTAGAGCTGGCCTGGGTGGCTGCACGCACGAACCAGCGTCTGGATACGCTGGCGCTGCCTGCCGGCACCCGCACCACCACACAGCTGGACGACGTGCTGGGCGACACCGGCGTGCGCGCCGCGCTGGTGGTCACGCCACCGAACACCCACCTGGACATCGTGACCCGGCTGGCCCGGGCAGGCAAGCACGTGCTGGTGGAAAAGCCGCTGGACGTGAGCCTGCAACGCGCGCAACAGCTGGTGCAGGTGTGCGATCACCAGGGCGTGAAGCTGGCGGTGATGCTGCAGCACCGCATGCGCGATGCGTCGCTGGCGGCGGCGCGGCTGGTGGCCGCCGGCACGCTGGGCACACTGACCAGCACAGCCACCAGCGTGCGCTGGTGGCGCCCGCAAAGCTACTACGACCCAGCGGGGCGCGGCACGCTGGCGCGTGACGGCGGCGGCGTGTTGATGACCCAGGCCATCCACACGCTGGATCTGTTGCTGCAGCTGACGGGCCTGCCCACCGAGGTGACCGCGCTGGCCACCACCAGCCCGGTGCACCGCATGGAATGCGAAGACACCGTCACCGCCCTGCTGCGCCATGCGAACGGCGCCGTGGGCACCATTGACGCCACCACGGCCGCCTTCCCTGGCTACCCCGAACGCATTGCGCTGACCTTCACGGGCGGCACCGCCACGCTGGAGGCCGGCGAGCTGAGTGTGATGCCGCTGGACGGCCCGCCGCTGCGCACCGGACAACGGCAGGCCACTGGCAGCGGCGCCAACGTCATGGCGTTTGACCATGGGCCACACAAGGCGGTGATCGAAGACTTTGTGTCGGCCATCCGCACCGGCGCGCAGCCGGCGGTGTCGGGCCGCTCGGCACTGGCGGTGCAGCGGCTGATCGACGCGATGATGCGGTCCCACGGCCGGCCTGTGCCGCTGGCCTGAACCGGCCACCTGGGCTACGCTTGGGGCCCATGGCGCCACTGCACTTTTACTTCGACTTCATCTCGCCGTTTGGCTACTTTGCGTCGCTGCGCGTGGAGGACATCGCCCGCCGCCACGGGCGCACCGTGGAATGGCATTCCATGCTGCTGGGCGTGTCGGTGCTGAAGGTCATGGGCCTGAAGCCGCTGCTGGACACACCGCTCAAGGGCGACTACATCCGCCGCGACGCGCAGCGCTACATGCGCCGGCACGGCATGGTGCTCAAGCGCAACCTGGACGATCCCATGATGGACCCGCGCGCAGCAGGCCGCGCATTCCACTACGTCAAACACCACCGGCCCGAGCTGGCCGCGCCGCTGGCCCACGCGCTGTATGACGCGTATTGGGCCGAGGGCAGGGACCTGTCCACGGCAGACGCCATAGCCGCCGTGCCCCTGCCGGCCGGGCTGGACGCCGGCTGGCTGTGCGCTGGTGCGGCCAGCGACGAAGCGGGCGCCCTGCTGCGCAGCGCGGTCGATGCGTCGCTGAAGGCAGGCATCTTTGGCTCACCCACCGTGGTGGTGGACGGGGAGCCGTTCTGGGGGGTGGAGAAGCTGGGGTTGGTAGAGGAATGGCTGGGGTGTGGGGGCTGGTGAGGCAATCAGCTATTTATTCATAGATTTACAACATTCAAAATATTTAATAACATCTATGAATGCCACGCCAGAATACCAGCCCTGCAGACTACCCCCAGGCCGTCCTGCAGCAAATTGAGCAGCTTGCGCAAAACATCGTCATTGCGCGCAAGCGGCGTGGCGAATCGCAAGCGCAATGGGCCAGCAAGCTGGGCATATCCCAGCCCACCATGGCCCGCATCGAGCGGGGCGATCCGTCCGTTGCCATGGCCTCTTATGTGATGTGCATGTGGCTGATCAACCCGTCCGCAGGGTTGGCGAACCTGGTAGCGCCGCTGAACGACCACACGGCGCTGGAGCGCGAAGTGACCCGGGTACGCCGCAAGCGCAAGCCGACCGCAGCAACAGGCTCCAACAGTCCCAACGCCAAGACCCGCAACCCGACCACCGCCCAGGGTCTGGCCGCGCTGATGCACAAGCCCGCGCCATCCACACCATGACGCACCCTGCCATTGCCCCGCAAAGCTACACACCGCAGGATCAGCTGTACCTGTGGGTGCTGGTGAACCCGGCCTCCCCAACACTGGCGGGCGAGCTGAGCCTGTCGCAGCTGGTGGCCGACTGCGCTACCTTTGCCTACGACGCGCAGTGGTGGCAATTCCCCTTGAGTGAAGACCTGCCCCTGATGCAGGGCCAGGTCTTCACGGCGGGCGAGCGCGGCAGCGCGCCCGGTGCGATTGACGACGCGCGGCCGGACCGCTGGGGTGAACGCATCATCCGCCACATCGACCGCCCTGCGCGCCTGTCCATCCTGGAGTTGCTGCTGTTTGCCGGGGACGACCGCTTTGGCGCTTTGGGCGTTTCGGTGTCGGCCGACCAGTACATCCCGCGCGCGCTGGGGCCTTACCCGCAGTTGCGCGACCTGGGCCGGCTCAGCGCCGCCATTGACGACGTGCAAACGCTGGCCCCCGTCACCGCGCAGATGCAGCGCCTAGTGCAGCCCGGTGTGACGTTAGGAGGCGCCCAGCCCAAGGCTTTGCTGCAAACCGATGCAGGCCCTTGCGTCATCAAGTTCAGCGAGCTGGGCGACGCGGTGGACACGCCGCTGGTAGAGCACGCCACCATGACGCTGGCGGCGCGGGCGGGCCTCCATGTGGCCGCCACCGGTGTGCTGCCCCTGGCACCGCGCCACGGCCGGACCCGCCATGCGCTGACCATCCAGCGCTTTGATCGCATGGACGGCTACCGCATGCACTGCGTATCGGCACGCACCGCGTTGCGTGCCGCGGCCTTGCGCGAAAGCTACAGCGCGCTGGCCACCGTGCTGCTGCGCCTGGGCCACCCCGACCGCCAGGCAGCCCAGCGCGAGGAGCTGTTCAAGCGCATGGTGTTCAACATCCTGATGGACAACACCGACGACCACGAGCGCAACCACAGCCGGCGCCTGGCGCTGGACGGCTATTACGAGCTGACCCCCGCGTACGACGTGGTGCCCGCCCTGCAAAACCTGGGCTACCAGGCGCTGGCGGTGGGCACGGCCGGCGCCCAGTCCAGCCTGGACAACGCGCTGACCGAGCTGAACAACTTTGGCATCAAGCGCCCGCGCGCCATTGAATTGACGCAGCAGGTGGCGCGCACCGTAGACCAATGGGCCGCGCATTTCACCAGCCACGGCGTGTGCGCGGCCGACATGGAACTGCTGCGCGCCAGCATTGACCGCGATGCGCTGCGGTTGCAGCGGCGAGACTATTCCTGAGCCCACCCGCGCACCGGTGGCTACGCCCCCGGCATCCCCGCCCCGCTCGCCTCCAGCCCTGCCTTCAGCTCCTGCGCCAGGACGCCCTTCCATTCGTCGATGACCGACTCGGTCACCACCGACGCATGCGCCGCAATGCTCAGCGCCAGGTACGGCGTGCCGCTGGCGCTGGGCACGGCAATGCCCATGCCGAATCCGTCCGCCACCACCGTGCCCTGGCTCACGGCAAAGCCGGTCTTGCGTGCCACGCGTACGGCATGACGGACGCTGTCAGGGGTGAGGCGCGGATACGCTCGCAGGCCGGGCGCGATCAGCGCGATGACCTGTTCGCAGTGGGCGTCGTCCAGC
>CAZUJD010000231.1:0-5038 GCA_964620025.1 uncultured Ramlibacter sp.
TGCCGCCCGGCGCAGCGTGTCCATGACCGGCCGGTTGATCACCTCGCGCAGGCCCCACCAGCCAGCAGCCAGCGCCAGCATGGCACCCGCCAGATCGCCCCCCAGCAGCACCGTGGGCGATACCGTCCATTCGAACTCGAACGCAAAACGCGCCAGCCCCCAGCCCACCCCGGCGGCCACGATGCTGGCCAGCAGACCGGCCAGAAGGCCCACGCCCGCCAGTTCGGCCCGCTGCACCTGGCGCAGCAGGCTGGCGCGGGCGCCCACGGCGCGCATGATGGCGTATTCACGCGCGCGCTCCTCGCGCGTGGCGGTCACGGCGGCAAACAGCACCACCACGCCGGCAGCCAGGGTAAATCCAAACAGGAATTCAATCGCGCGGATCACCTTGTCCAGCACACCCTGCACCTGGTTGAGGGTGGCCGTCATGTCCACGTTGGTGATGTTGGGAAACGCCTTGACCAGGGCATTGTCAAACCCCCGGGCGTCGGGCGCGCGAAAGGCGCTCATGTAGGTGGTGGGCACGTTGTCCATGCGGCTGACCGGGTACATCACAAAGAAGTTGGCCCGCATGGAGCCCCAGTCCACCTTGCGCAATGACGTGATCCTGGCGTCGGTGGCCACGCCGCCGATGTCAAAGCGCAGCGTGTCACCCAGCTTGAGGTTCAGGGTTTTGGCAATGCCGTCTTCCACGCTGATGGCGCCGGCCTCCTCGGCCTGCCAGGCGCCGGCCACCACCTCGTTGTGGGCCGGCTGCACCGCCGCGTGCGACAAATTGAATTCCCGGTCCACCAGCCGCTTGGCGCGTTCGTCGGTGTAGTCGTCGGGCGTAACCTCGCGGCCGTTCACCTGCACCAGGCGGCCGCGGATCATGGGGTACCAGTCGAGCCGGCCCACACCGGCATCGCGCAGGGTTTTCAGGAAGGCGTCGCCCTGCTCGGGCATCACGTTGATGACAAAGCGGTTGGGCGCGTCGGGTGGCGTGGCCTTGCGCCAGCTGCTGATCAGGTCGGTACGCAGCAGCACCAGCAGGATCAGCGCCAGCAGCCCCACCGACAGCGCGCTGACCTGCACGACCGCATAGGCCGGGCGTGCCGAGATCTGGCGTGTGGCCAGCACCAGCCAGCGCGGGGCCGTGGCTTCATTGACGCTCTTGCGCAGCAGCTTCACGGCCAGCCAGCTCAAGGCGGCAAACACCACCACCGCCACGGCAAAGCCGCCCACGGCGATCAGGCCCAGCTTCAGGTCGGAGCTGGCCGCCAGCAGCAGCGCGGCAAAGCCGGCCACCCCCACGCCCAGCACCGCCAGCGACGCGGGCTTGAGCCCGCCGATGTCGCGGCGGATCACGCGCAGCGGCGGCACCTGGGCCAGCTGCAGCACCGGCGGCAGGCCAAAGGCAAACAGCAGCGTCAGGCCCATGCCCATGCCGAACGCCACAGGCCACAGGCTGGCGGCGGGCAGCGCGGCATCCACCAGCCCGGCCAGAAGCACCACAAACACATGGTGCACGCCAAAGCCAATGGCCACACCCAGGGCGCTGGCAAACAGGCCGATCAGTGCAAATTCAAACGCATAGCTCTGGGCAATGGTGCGCTGGCTCTGCCCCAGCACGCGCAGCATGGCGCAGTCGTCCAGGTGGTTGGCGGCAAAGCCGCGGGCAGCCAGTGCCACGGCCACGGCGCTCAGCAGCGCGGCCAGCAGCGCCACCAGGTTCAGGAATTTTTCGGCACGATCCAGCGTCTGGCGCATTTCAGGCCGGCCGGACTCCAGCGATTCCAGCCGCACGCCGCGCACATGCGCCTTTTTGATCTCGGCGTCGGCCCACTGGTTGAAAGCCCGCACCTGGCGGTCGGTGCCTGCCACGGCAAAGCGGTAGGTCAGCCGGCTGGCCGGCTGCACCAGGGCGGTGGCCTGGATGTCTGCCTGGTTGATCATGACGCGTGGCGCAAAGCTCATGAAGCCGCCGCCACGGTCGGGCTCGGTCACGATGATGCGGGCGATCTTCAGCGCCGAATCACCCAGCAGCAGTGGGTCGCCCATCTTCAGGCCCAGCGCATCCAGCAGCGGTGCGTCCACCCAGGTCTCGCCCGGGGCGGGAATGTCGCGGGTGGTCTGGCCGGCCGCTTCAGGCGCCGGTGCCACGCGCAGGCTGCCGCGCAGCGGGTAGCCCGCCCCCACCACCTTCAGCGCCACCAGCTTGCTGGCGCCACCTTGCGATTCGGCCGCGCGGCCCATGGTGGGAAAACCCAGCGTGCCGGTGGCCTCCAGACCCAGGGCGCGGGCCCGGTCAATGAACGCCTGCGGCGTAGGGTTGTCGCTGCTGACCACGGCGTCGCCGCCCAGCAGCTGGCGGGCGTCGCGTGCCAGCCCACCCTTGAGCCGGTCGGCAAAAAAGCCCACGGCGGTGAGCGCAGCCACGGCCAGCGTCACGGCCACGATCAGCAGGCGCAGCTCGCCGGCGCGCAGGTCGCGCCACAGCGTGCGCCAACCCAGGCGCCATGGGGAATTGTTCATGGGGCAACCTTACCCCAGAACTCTGAGCGGCAAATGAGCAGGGCTTGGCGCACGGGGTTATTGCGCGGCGTCGCTCAAAACTGCATTGCGACGAGGTAACCCAGCAAGGGAAGCACCACCAGCAGCGCCGCCAGGGTGCAAGGGCGCCGAGAGCCCCAGCTGAACTGGGCGATCACCGCCACCAGAGCGAGAAAGGCAGCAAGAAACTGGAGCGCTGCCATGAAAGCACCAGCCGGGCCGCCGACGAAGACGGGGTCCCCCAGGGCCGAGGCTGAATCGGTACTGAAACCTGCGCTGATCACGACAATCCAGGCGCCAACCAGGGACAGGATTCCGAAAACTGCCACGGAGGCTGTCGCCAGGCCTGTCATTTTGGGAATGGTGATCATGCGCCCTTGCGACAACCTGCCGCTATCCGCCCAACAGGACCGGCCTGTCAGGCACCATGGCGCGCAGCGCGCCAGCCAACGAGCAACAGCACGATCGCCACTCCGAAGCCCAGCAGGTTCGCGTCGATGACGCCCGCAACCGCTGGAACCCCACCCTTGTCGTGCAGGGAGCCGCCGTACAGCGGCGCAGTGGCCGCACTGACAAAGAAGCCGCCAAAAGCGCACAGGCCCAGCAAGCCGCCCATGCGCACGCCAAACGGGCGGTCCGCATGCCGCCAGATGAAGTACAGGGCGATCACCGCCATGCTTGACATGGTGACGATCAGCCAGACCATGTGCATCCGGGCGTGCGGCGTCCAGTCAGGGTGCAGCGCATGCGTGGCCCCCAGATCCACGATGGGTGGCACCAAGCCGTAGATGGCGGTGGCAATCGTCATCAGAACGCGACCGATGTTGGGCATGGGAATATTCCTTGTTTTTCCGGATTGTTGCCGATGCAGACACAAGGGTTTGAACCTGGCAGCAAGACAACTTTCATGAAGGGACGCTCAGGCGGTAGCCGGCGGGACATAGCCTTGAGGATACTGGGGCAGCCCATCTTCGATGGGCCACCAGTTGCATTTGGAACCCGTGTAGGCATGCCAGGACGGCTTGACAGGCAGCGGCTCGTTAAAAAGCCCTGCGCGGACGCGTACGACCTCAGGCAGCGCCAGCCGGCGGCTGTACACGGGCGAGCCGCAACAGCTACAGAACATGCGTTGCTTGCCGGGTGATGACTCATAGGCCTTCAGAAGGTGCTCACCCGAAAGCAGCCTGAAGCCCGACGCAGCGACAGGGATGACCGCCGCAAAGGGCCCACCTTGTGCCTTGCGGCATTGCTCGCAGTGGCAAACCTGGACGGACTCAAGCACACCTTCCACACAGAAGGTGATGCCACCACATAGACAACTGCCTGTGAATGCCATGAAGGGTATCTCGCTTGGGCTTAGTGTAGTGGTCGCTGGCTGCTCGGGGGGGGGCAAGCCCTGAAGCATCTGAAAGTCAGGGGGGCTCACGGTACCTTGGCGGCCATTGATGCCGTGGCACTAAAGGCCTCATGCCACCGCATTTGATTGCATGCTAACCAACGGCAATCCATGTAAGCCCTAGTGGGACAAGGCCCGTGCGGACTATCGCCGCCATCCGATTCATTCCAGAATGGGGACGGCTCCAAGAACATTTCCACGATCAGGAGACAAACGCCATGGACATGAACCGGCGGCATTTCTTTCGCGTGAGCGGCGCAGGGCTGGTGGGTTCCAGCCTCGTCGCTTTGGGCTTCTCGCCCACGCAGGCGCTGGCGCAGACGCGCAACTTCAAGCTGTCCCAGACCACTGAAACACGCAGCACCTGCCCGTATTGCTCGGTCAGCTGCGGCGTGATCATGTACACGCTGGGCGACAACGCCAAAAACAACAAGCCTGCCCTGGTGCATGTGGAGGGCGACCCCGACCACCCCGTGAACCGCGGCACCCTGTGCCCCAAGGGCGCGGGCCTGGCCGACATGATCAACAGCCCCAACCGGCTCAAGTACCCCGAGGTGCGAGAGCCCGGGGGCAAGGAATGGAAGCGCATCTCCTGGGACGACGCGCTGACGCGGATCGCCAGGCACATGAAGGCCGACCGCGACAAGAATTTCGTGACGCAAAACGCCAAGGGCGTCACGGTCAACCGGTGGAACACCACCGGCATGCTGGTGTCCAGCGCCTCGAGCAATGAGGCCGGTTACCTCAGCGTCAAGATGCTGCGTGCCATGGGGATGGTCTCCCTCGATACACAAGCACGAATATGACACGCGCCGACGGTGTCCAGTCTGGGCCCGACTTTCGGCAGAGGTGCGATGACCAACTCGTGGAACGACATCGCCAACACTGATCTCGCACTCATCATGGGCGGCAATGCCGCCGAAGCCCACCCTTGTGGCTTCAAGTGGGTGACCGAGGCCATGCAAAAGCGCAAGGCCAAGCTGATCGTGGTGGACCCGCGCTTCACGCGGTCTGCGGCGGTGGCCGACGTCTATGCGCCCATCCGCGTGGGCACGGACATCGCCTTCCTGGGGGGCGTCATCAATTACATGATGACGAACAACAAGGTCC
>CAZUJD010000232.1:0-2479 GCA_964620025.1 uncultured Ramlibacter sp.
CTGATCAACCACCCGCTGGATTGCCCCATCTGCGACCAGGGCGGTGAGTGCCAATTGCAGGATCTGGCCGTTGGCTACGGCGGTAGCGCCTCCCGTTACGAGGAAGAAAAGCGCGTGGTGTTCCACAAGGACGTCGGCCCCCTCATCTCGATGGAAGAGATGAGCCGCTGCATCCACTGCACCCGCTGCGTGCGCTTCGGTCAAGAAATCGCTGGCATCATGGAATTGGGCATGAGCCACCGTGGTGAGCACTCAGAGATCGAAACCTTCGTCGGTCAGTCGGTGGATTCCGAACTGTCGGGCAACATGATCGATCTGTGCCCTGTGGGTGCCCTGACGAGCAAGCCCTTCCGCTACAACGCCCGTACCTGGGAATTGTCGCGTCGCAAGTCTGTCAGCCCGCACGACTCCACGGGTGCAAACTTGGTTGTCCAGGTCAAGAACGGCCAAGTGCTGCGCGTGGTACCCTTCGAGAACGAAGACGTCAACGAATGCTGGATCGCCGACCGCGACCGCTTCAGCTACGAAGCACTCAATGGCGCCGACCGCTTGACCCAGCCCATGCTGAAGCAGGGTGGCGAGTGGAAGGCCGTGGATTGGCAGACGGCCCTGGAATACGTGGCCAACGGCCTGAAGCAGATCAAGAACGACCACGGCGCACAGGCCATCGGCCTGTTGGCTAGCCCGCACAGTACCGTCGAAGAACTGGCGCTGGCTGGTACCTTGGTGCGTGGTCTGGGCAGCCAGAACATTGACACGCGCTTGCGTGCCGCCGATTTCACCAACGCGGCTCCCACCGGGCAGGCGCGTTGGCTGGGTCTGCCCATTGCAGCGCTGTCCAGCCTGCAACGTGTGTTCGTCATCGGCTCCAATCTGCGCAAGGATCATCCTCTGTTTGCACAGCGCATTCGCCAGGCTGCCCGCAAAGGGGCTCAGGTGAGCGCGCTGGTGGACTCGGCACCGGTTTGGGCCATGCCTGTTGCCAACGTGATGCAGGCAGATGCTTCAGTTTGGAGCGCGGCGCTGGCCGGGGTGGCTGCCGCCGTCGCACAGGCCAAGGGTGTTGCCGCCCCTGTGGATGCGCAGGTTACTGACGCTGCCCGCGCGGTTGCCGAATCGCTGATGAGCGGTGATAACAAGGCTGTGCTGCTCGGCAACGCCGCCGCACACCATCCTCAGGCTTCCAGCCTGCTGGCGCTGGCGCAGTGGATTGCCAGCCAGACTGGTGCCAGCTTCGGCTATCTGACCGAAGCCGCCAACACCGTTGGGGCACAACTGGTAGAGGCGCTGCCGGGTGCCGGTGGCCAGAATGCCACGCAAATGCTTGCAGGTGGCGTGAAGGCAGCCGTGCTGCTGAACGTCGAAGCCGGTGCCGACACTGCCGCACCGGCCTCCGCCTTGGCGCAGGCTGAGATGGTGGTCACGCTCAGCCCGTTCAAGACCAACCTGGATGTGAGCGACGTGCTGCTGCCCATCGCTCCGTTCAGCGAAACGTCTGGGTCTTTCGTCAATGCCGAAGGCCGGTTGCAAAGCTTCCATGCCGTGGCGAAGCCCTTGGGTGAAACACGTCCTGCCTGGAAGGTGCTGCGCGTGCTCGCCAATCTGCTGGGTCTGCCTGGCTTTGATCAAGAGTCATCTCAGGCTGTGCTCGCCAAGGTGTTGCCCGGTGTCGAAAGCGGTGCCGTGGTGGCCGCTGGCCGTCTGAACAACAGCACGTCTGCCGCCATTGAAACGGGTGCAGCCCAAGGCAAGCCCTGCGTGGCTGCGATCTACGAACTGGACGCACTGGTGCGTCGCTCGCCGTCGCTGCAGGCCACGGCCGACGCACGTGCCGTTCGCGCCGCTGAAGCCAAGGGAGTGAGCGCATGATCGACGCTATGTACAACGGTGGTCTGAGTCTGATCGCAGCTTCCTGGTGGCAGACCGCCGCCTGGCCGGTGCTTTGGAACCTGATCAAGATCGTTGCGGTGCTTGCACCGCTGATGGGCGCCGTGGCGTACCTGACGCTGTGGGAGCGCCGCCTGTTGGGTTTCATGCAAGTTCGTCTGGGCCCCAACCGCGTGGGCCCCTTCGGTCTGTTGCAGCCAATCGCTGACGCGGTCAAGCTGCTAAGCAAGGAACTCATCAACCCCAGTGCTGCGAGCAAGGGATTGTTCCGCCTGGGCCCCATCATGGCCATCATGCCCGCGCTGGCGGCGTGGGTTGCCGTGCCTTTCGGTCCGGAAACCGTTCTTGCCAACGTCAACGCAGGTTTGTTGGTCATTCTTGCCATCACCTCCATTGAGGTGTACGGCGTGATCATCGCTGGATGGGCATCCAACTCCAAGTACGCCTTCCTGGGCGCTCTGCGGGCTGCCGCGCAGATGGTGAGTTATGAAATCGCCATCGGCTTCTGTTTCCTGGTGGTTGTCATGACCGCTGGCAGCCTGAATCTGGCTGACATCGTTGCCTCCCAGAACCGTGGCATGGGCGCGAACAT
>CAZUJD010000232.1:2489-2848 GCA_964620025.1 uncultured Ramlibacter sp.
TGTCCTGGAACTGGCTGCCGTTGTTGCCCATTTTCCTGGTCTATCTGATCTCTGGTGTGGCCGAAACCAACCGCCACCCCTTCGACGTGGTCGAGGGCGAGGCTGAGATCGTGGCTGGTCACATGGTCGAATACTCCGGCATGGGCTTTGCCATCTTCTTCCTGGCCGAATACGCCAGCATGTGGCTGGTGTCCATCCTGGCCGTGCTGATGTTCCTGGGCGGCTGGGCTGCACCTATCGACAGCGCGCTCTTCAACTGGATTCCAGGCTGGATCTGGCTGGGCGTCAAGACGTTTGTCGTCGTATCCATGTTCATCTGGATTCGCGCAACCTTCCCGCGCTTCCGCTACGACCAGATC
>CAZUJD010000232.1:2858-4969 GCA_964620025.1 uncultured Ramlibacter sp.
ATTCCCGTGACCCTCATCTGGTTGCTGCTGGTCGGCGGCCTGATGCAGACCTCCTGGAACATCTGGAAATAAAGGAGGCCCGAACAACATGTCTGCCACCGCTGTTGCGCCTTTCTCTTTCCGCGACTTCTTCAAGAGCTTCCTGCTGGTCGAGCTGTTCAAGGGCATGGCCCTGACCGGCCGCTACGCGCTGCGCCGCAAGGTGACCGTGCAGTTCCCCGAAGAGAAGACGCCCCTGTCGCCACGCTTCCGTGGTCTGCATGCCCAACGCCGTTACGACAACGGCGAGGAGCGATGCATCGCGTGCAAGCTCTGCGAAGCTGTCTGTCCGGCGATGGCCATCACCATCGAATCCGACCAGCGTGAAGACGGCACGCGCCGCACCACGCGCTATGACATCGACCTGACCAAGTGCATCTTCTGTGGTTTCTGCGAAGAAGCCTGCCCGGTCGATGCCATCGTCGAGACCCACATCTTCGAATACCACGGTGAAAAGCGGGGCGACCTGTACTTCACCAAGGACATGCTGCTGGCCGTGGGCGACCGCTACGAAAAAGAGATCGCCGCCGCCAAGGCCGCCGATGCTCCCTACCGCTGAACGCCCAACGCACAAAGCTGAACTCCCATGGACGTCACAACCGGCTTCTTCTACTTCTTCTCGGCGGTGCTGCTGTTTGCGGCCTTCCGGGTCGTCACCGCGCGCAACCCCGTGCACGCGGTGCTCTACCTCATGCTGGCCTTCTCGCAGGCGGCAGCCGTGTGGATGCTGCTCAAGGCCGAGTTCCTGGCCATCACCCTGGTGCTGGTCTACCTGGGGGCGGTCATGGTGCTGTTCCTGTTCGTCGTGATGATGCTGGACATCCGCATCGAAGGTGACCGCTGGGGTTTCTGGCAAAACTTCCCCCTGGCCGTGCTCATCGGCGGCGTGCTGGCGATCGAGATGTGGGCCATCCTGGGTGGCGGCTTCGGCTCGGTCACCCTGAGCCCGGCCGCTGCTGCGGGCCAGATCGAGAACACCAAGGAACTGGGCAAGCTGCTCTACACCCAGTACCTCTATCCGCTGGAAATCGCGGCCGTGATCCTGCTGGTGGCCATCATCGCCGCCATCGCGCTCACGCTGCGCCAGCGCAAGGACAGCAAGGCCGTGGACGCGTCGGTGCAGGTGCGCGTGAAGGCGCGCGACCGCCTGGCCGTGGTGCAGGTGGCCGCCACCCGCGAGGCGCCGGCGCCCGCGCCCGCTGTTGAGGAGAAACAGGCATGACACTCACCCTGACCCATTTCCTGACCCTGGGGGCCATCCTGTTCACCCTGTCGGTGATCGGCATCTTCCTGAACCGGAAGAACCTCATCGTGTTGCTCATGGCCATCGAGCTGATGCTGCTGGCGGTCAACATGAACTTCGTGGCCTTCTCCCACTACCTTGGCGACATGCACGGCCAGGTGTTCGTGTTCTTCATCCTCACCGTGGCCGCAGCCGAATCGGCCATCGGCCTGGCCATCCTGGTCCTGCTGTTCCGCAACAAGTCCTCGATCCGCGTCGACGAGCTCAACGCCCTCAAGGGTTGAGCCGGGCTTAGAAAGAACGACATCCCTATGACAACAAGTCTTTCTGCAAGCACCTTGCTCGCCGTGCCGCTGGCACCGCTGGTGGGGTCGCTCGTCGCCGGTATTCTGGGCACGACCTTCGGTGGCAACGTCATCGGTCGCAAGGCCTCGCACACCGCCACCATCCTGGGCGTGTTCATCGCCATGGTCTTGTCGATGATGACGCTGTGGGACGTCGCCGTGCATGGCGCGCGCTTCAACGCGACCATTTACGAGTGGATGGTGATTGGCAAGCTGAAGATGGAAATCGGCTTCCTGATCGATGGCCTGACCGCGATGATGATGGTGGTCGTCACCTTCGTCTCGCTCATGGTGCACCTCTACACCATCGGCTACATGGAAGAGGACGACGGCTACAACCGCTTCTTCGCCTACATCTCGCTGTTCACCTTCAGCATGTTGATGCTGGTGATGAGCAACAACCTGCTGCAGTTGTTCTTCGGCTGGGAAGCTGTGGGCCTGGTGTCCTACCTGCTGATCGGCTTCTGGTTCAACAAGCCCACGGC
>CAZUJD010000233.1:0-4965 GCA_964620025.1 uncultured Ramlibacter sp.
GGCACCTTGTTCTTGAGCGCGG
The DNA here is from genome assembly GCA_964620025.1 of uncultured Ramlibacter sp. Lineage (GTDB taxonomy): Bacteria > Pseudomonadota > Gammaproteobacteria > Burkholderiales > Burkholderiaceae_C > RAM1. The sequence goes on from CAZUJD010000233.1 coordinate 23, forward strand.
CGTTTTCGGCTGGCAGGCCGAACGCATCCCAGCCCATGGGCATCAGCACGTTGTAACCGTTCATGCGCAGGTAGCGCGTGAGCATGTCGTTGATGGTGTAGTTGCGCACATGGCCCATGTGCAGCTTGCCGCTCGGATACGGCAGCATGGAGCAGGCGTAGAACTTCTTCTTGCCCGCATCTTCGGTCACGCGGTAGGCGTCACGCGCGGTCCAGTGGGCGTGCGCAGCGCGCTCCACCTCGGTGTGGTTGTACTTTTCTTGCATGAATGGGCTTGTCGCAAAGGGTTTGCGGCCCCCGGGAGCCGCAATGCAGCGATTTTAGGCGCAGGGACCGCTTAGCGCGCCGCAGCGGGTGCGCCGGGCTGCTCTGCCACGAAACCAATGCGGTTCAGACCCGCCTTTTGCGCCGCGCCCATGACCTCCACCACCCGGCCATAGGGCACCGTGCGGTCGGCCCGCAGCTGCACTTCCGTGTCGGGGTTGCGGGTGGCGGCCTCACGCAGGCCCTGGTCCAGCTGCCCGGGCGTCACAAGCCGGTCGTCCAGGAACACCTGGCCGGAAGGGTCAATGGACAGGGTGATGAATTTCGGCGCCTCGCTGGCGGTAGCGGCATCGGTTCTGGGCAGATCCAGCCGGATCGAGCTGGCCAGCAGGGGCGCAGTGATGATGAAGATCACCAGCAGCACCAGCATGACGTCCACCAGCGGCGTGACGTTGATATCGCTCATGGGCTGGTGCCCGGGGGTGCGTTCGAGGCGGCCGAAAGCCATGGAGGGGCTATGCCTTGGGGTGGGCCAACAATTCCCTGAGGTCTCGCGCAAAACCCTCCAGGTCAGCCTCGATGCGGCCAATACGCCGGCCAAACACGTTGTAAGCCAGCACGGCAGGGATTGCCACCGCCAGGCCGGCAGCCGTCATGATCAGCGCCTCGCCCACCGGGCCGGACACCTTGTCGATGGAAATCTGGCCCGCCCCGGCAATGCTGGTGAGCGCATGGTAGATGCCCCAGACCGTGCCCAGCAGACCGACGAACGGGGCGGTGGATCCCACGGTGGCCAGCAACACCTGGCCGAACTGCAGCTTGTCCAGCACACGGTGCAAGGCGTCGCGCAGCACCCGCGTGAGCTGTTGCGCACGATCACCCGCCGCAGCCAGAGTGCCAGCGCTTTCGGTGCGGGTGGCATCGATCAGCGGCAGGATCAGGGCTTCGCGGTCGAATGCCGCCACCCGTTCGCGCGCATCGGCCAGCGCCGGCGCCTGCCAGAAAGCAGCCGTGGCGCGGATGACATCACGGTTCGCGCGCTGCAGCAGCCAGGCCTTCCACAGAATGACGACCCAGCTGGCCACCGACATCGCCAGCAGCAGCAACGCCACGCCGCGCGTGAGTGCATCGCCCTGGGAAAAGATGTCGGTCCAGCGCATGCCCTAGCGCAACCCCAGCACGTCGAACATGTCGAACATCCCTGAGCGCCGGCCTGCCAGGAAGCGCACTGCGCGCAGGCTGCCCTGGGCATACGTGGCCCGGCTGGAGGACTTGTGGGTGATTTCAATCCGCTCACCCGTACCGGCAAACAGGACCGTGTGGTCGCCCACAATATCGCCGCCGCGGATGGTGGCAAAGCCGATGGAAGACGGGTCGCGTTCTCCGGTTACGCCTTCGCGTGCATACACCGCGCAGTCTTTCAGGTCACGGCCCAGCGCGCCGGCAATGACCTCGCCCATCTTGAGCGCCGTGCCAGACGGCGCGTCCACCTTGTGGCGATGGTGGGCTTCAATGATTTCGATGTCATAGCCGGTGGACATGGCCCTGGCAGCCATTTCCAGCAGCTTCAGGGTCACGTTCACGCCGACGCTCATGTTGGGCGCCATCATGATGGGCACGTCGGCGGCCGCCGCAGCGATTTCGGCCTTCTGGGCATCACTGAAACCGGTGGTGCCGATCACCAGCCCGACACCCAGCTCGCGGCACACGCGAAGGTGGGCCAGCGTGCCTTCGGGCCGGGTGAAATCAATCAGTACCTGGGCAGGCTTGAGGCCTGCCTGCAGGTCGGCCGTGACGGACACGCCGCTCGGGTGGCCGAGAAAGGCACTGGCGTCCTGTCCGATCGACGGGCTGGATGCCACGTCCAGAGCGCCAGCCAGCGTGCAGTCCGGCGCGGCGTGAATGGCTTCGATCAGCATATGGCCCATGCGGCCCGAGGCGCCAGCGACGGCGACCCTGTGTTGTGCTTCGCTCATGGAGCGTTACCTCAGCGCGCGGGCGCTTCAAGCGGGGGATAGGTCGGCGGCACCGCAGCGGTGGCCGCAGGCTCTGCGGCAGCGGGCGCTGTATCTGATTTGGCAGCAAACGCCTTGAGGCTTTCTTCGGACGCCTCCAGTACAGGCACCTTGCCGGTTTTGCGGCGGTTGTCCAACCGGGCCACGAACTCGGCTTCGCTGGGCATGGCGTCGCCCTCGGAACGCTCAAGCGCGTCGCCCTTGAAGTACACCACCAGCTTGCGCAACTGGGGCTCGGCCCCTTGACGCTTGAGCGTGAAGACGTAATCCCAGCGGTCCGCGTGGAACAGGCTGGTCAACAGCGGCGTGCCCAGGATGTCCCGCACCTGCAGCCGGGTCATGCCGGGCTTGAGCGCGTCGACCTGCTCCTTGGACACAAAGTTGCCCTGCACGACCTCGACCTTGTACGGCGCCAGGGTGCCTGCGAATCCGCGGGTCATGTTGTCCAGGCTGCCGCAACCGGCCAGCACGGCACAGGCCGCAGCGGTCACGCCCAGGCAGGTCCGGCGAAAGGAGATAGCAGACATGGCGTGAGTGGTAGCGATAGGAGGGTAGGAACAGGTCATTGCTGACCCATTCCCCCCTAAGAACCGGACTTGCGACTTTCACCGCATCCGGCTCAAGCACAACAACTGTGCCCTATCTACTGCAAAGCCTTGGAATTCTACTCCAAAACCTGATAGGACACACCCGAAGCCCCTCACGGGGCCGGCTTTGCCACAGTCAAACCCTTGACGTGAAGCTTGCCATGACAGACCGGATGCATGAGCACCCGGTTGGACAGCAGGTCAGACCCGCCATCCACCTTGCGGACGATATGGTGGTCGTGCCACCCGGTTTCCCGGGTAATGGCCGTGCCACATAGCGCGCAGTTCCCCGACTGGGATTTGTAAAGCTGGGTCAGTTCCTTGCGGTAGCCGATGCTTTGCAGCATCCGTTTCCCGCGTAGTTCCTCCCCATACAGCTCCCATTTTGGATCAAAGGGGTTGTAGTCCCCCTTGACCTTCATGTGCCGGGTGATGGCCGTATCTGTTAACAGATTCAGCCGAACCAATTGCCATGTTCCGTCGTCCTTTTGTCGGGCGCCAGCAAACTCAGTCCGGTCGTCAAGGCGCTTCCAATACTTCTGGAAGCACCACATCGGACCCTTCTTCGGATGCCGTCGCCGCGCCCAGCGAGTCAGCCGCCAATTAATCAGCGAATCCAACTTACCGAACGCATCTTTTGCGACCACCGGTTGGTGGTACTGAGCCCAACCCCGAAGGATCGGATTCAGCTTCTCTATCAGGACAACCTGTTTCACCATCAGGTGACTTTTGATGATTCCCGCCACCTTGTCGTAGAACGCTTTCGCGTTTTTCCGACTCGGCTTGATGAGCAAAGTCCCGCGATACTTGCGGAAGTTCCACCCCAGGAAATCAAACCCATCGTCAATGTGGGTGACTCGCGTCTTTTCCGGCGACAGTCGCAAACCCCGTAGTGCGAGGAACGCTTCTATCCACGGCCGGACTTCGGTTTCGAGAACCTCTTTCGAGGCCCCCGTCACGATGAAGTCGTCGGCGTACCGGACCACATTGATCTTGAGCTTCCCGGCTTTCACCTTCCCCAACTTGGCACCGAGGTGCGCAAACAGTTCCAGTTCCAGCCCGTTCAAGGTCACATTCGCCAAAGTCGGCGAAATGATGCCGCCTTGCGGCGTACCCTCATCGGTCGGTGTCAGCTGGCCCTTGTGGACCACTCCCGCCTTCAGCCATCTTTTCAGGATCGTCTTGTTCATCCGAACGTGAGTCACCAGCCAGTCATGATTGATGTGATCAAAGCAGCCTTGGATATCCGCTTCTAGTACCCATTGGGCCGAGGCCTTTTTGGACATGCAAACGAATATCTGGCTCATGGCGTCCGCCGTCGAGCGATTTCTCCGAAACCCGTAGGAATTCGGATCGCTCGTGGACTCGGCCACAGGCTCAAGACCAAGCAGGTGGAGTGCCTGCATAGCCCGGTCAAAAATGGTCGGTATTCCCAGTGGGCGTTCCTTCCCAGATGACTTGGGGATATAGACCCGCCGCAGCGGCTGCGGCCTATAACCTCTTTGCTGCTTCAACTTACCAACGGCCTTCCTTTTCAGGTCAGGCGTATCCCAGAGCTCGCGATCGACTCCTGCCGTTCGCTTGCCTTGGTTTTCCGTCACTCGCCGCACTGCCAGTGCCCTGGCTGCAAACGAGTGGGTCAGCGACCGTTGCAGAGCTTTCACCCTGCGCCAATCGCATTCCAGCGTAGCCTTCGCTATACGCTTCTGCGTCGTTCGCACGTTGCGCTCGACCACATGCCAATCGATGGCATGCCAGTCTTGCGGTTCGTGAGAGGACGCAGTTTCACCATTGCTGATGACTGTTCTCATGCTTTCCTCTTGGAAGTTAATCCGTCGAGGACGCACGTGTCCCCGAAGGGGCAGGTGCATCCCTTCGGGGCTTTCATGAACTCTTGCAGCCGTCTAACGACGATTGCACCGCGTGGAAGTTAGCGCGCTTTCGCGCCGGGGCAAATCTTGAACCCCTATGCTACCCATTACAGGCAACCATTCGCTTTTTCCAAAATCCCATACCCCCTCATCCGTCAGGTCGCCTTGCGGCTTCCCTGCCCGACGCACCAAGGTGCGCGGGCGGAT
>CAZUJD010000234.1:0-4915 GCA_964620025.1 uncultured Ramlibacter sp.
AACCACCGACACGCGGATTTTCAATCCGCTGCTCTACCAACTGAGCTACCGGGCCGTGAGCCAATGATTATACATCAGCCGCCGCCGCGCGTGCCGCGTGACAGGTCCACACCCAGTTGCTTGAGCTTGCGGTACAGGTGGGTGCGTTCCAGCCCCGTCTTTTCGGCCACGCGGGTCATGCTGCCGCCTTCCTTGGCCAGGTGAAATTCAAAGTAGCTTTTTTCAAACTCGTCGCGCGCGTCGCGCAACGGCTTGTCCAGCTCGAACAGCTGGCGCGCCTGCGGGCCCATTTCCACCACCGGCGGCAGGCTCTGGCCGCCGGTCATGGCGGCTTCCACGGTCAGCTCGGCCGGTGCCATGGCCTGCGTGGGCGCAGGCTTGCGCCCACCGTTGCGGGCCAGGCCCGATTCCACGGCCTTGAGCAGTTTTTGCAGGGTGATGGGCTTTTCCAGGAATGACTGGGCGCCGATCTTGGTGGCCTCTACCGCGGTGTCGATGGTGGCGTGGCCGCTCATCATGATGACGGGCATGGTCAGCTGCCCGGTGGTCGACCATTCCTTGAGCAGCGTCACGCCGTCGGTGTCGGGCATCCAGATGTCCAGCAGCACCAGGTCGGGCCGGGTACGGCTGCGGGCGGCACGGGCCTGCGCGGCATTTTCAGCCAGCTCGACGTTGTGGCCTTCGTCGTTCAGGATTTCAGAGAGCAGGTCGCGGATGCCGAGCTCGTCGTCTACCACCAGTATGTTTGCCATGTGTCGTGCGGTCCCTGCAGGTTCGGCGCGGCTGTTGTTAAGCCGCAACTGCGAATGATAGCGATACTTGCGCCCCGCGCACGGTGCCATCTGTCACACGGTTGGACAGGTCGATGCGCGCGCCGTGTTCGTCGGCGATTTTTTTCACCACTGCCAGGCCCAGGCCAGTGCCCTTGGCCTTGGTGGTCACATAGGGTTCGAACGCCCGTTTCAGGATGTGCTCGGGAAAGCCCGTGCCGCTGTCCTGCACGGCCAAGCGCACCCGGCGCGAGGTGGCGTTCCATTGCGTCCTGATCGTGACTTCACGCACGGGGCAGCCTTCGGTGGCGTCCTGGGCGTTTTGCAGCAGGTTGTGGATCACCTGGCGCAGCTGCTGCGGGTCACCCAGGATGGGCGGACAGGCAGCGTCCAGTGCCATGTGCACGGGCACGTCGGCCGTGCCGTCGCCGCCCTCGCCCAGGTACAGCTGCAGCACGTCGGCCACGAGCGCGTTCAGGTCCACGGGTTTCAGCTCGGCCGCGGGCAGGCGGGCGTAATCGCGGAATTCATTGACCAGCCGTTTCATCGCGTCCACCTGGTCCACGATGGTCTTGACGGACTTGACCAGCATGGCCTGCTCGGGCTCGCCCACCTTGCCGCTCAGCTTCATTTCCAGCCGCTCGGCCGACAGCTGGATGGGCGTCAGCGGGTTCTTGATTTCATGGGCCAGGCGGCGGGCGACCTCGCCCCAGGCCTGGGCGCGCTGGGCCGAGACGATTTCGGAGATGTCGTCAAACACCAGCAGCCAGGCCTGTTTGCCGGGCGTGCTGGCGGGCATCTCGGCGCCGCGGGCCACCAGGGTGATGGCGTTTTTCTGCGCGCCGGCCTGTTCGGGACCCAGCTCGAACGACTGTTGCCAATGGTCCAGGCCGTGCTCCTGGCGCTCGCGCAAATACTCTTCAAACTGCTTTTTGACGCTGTCGCCAAAGGCTTCCAGCCCCGGCACTTCGGACAGCACCGAGCCTTCGTGCGCGGCCAGCGGCACGCGCAGGATGCGGGTGGCGCCAGGGTTGGAAGACTGGATCACGCCGTGCTCGTCCAGCACGATCACGCCGGCCGTCAGGTTGTCCAGGATGGTCTGCAGGTTGGCGCGCGCGGCGTTCACCTGGCCCATGCTTTTGTCCACCGCAGCCCGGGCGTCGGCCAGCTGCTGCGTCATCTGCGCAAACGACCGGGTCAGGCCGCCCAGTTCGTCCTTGCCCTGCAGCGCCGGCTTGGGGGACAGGTCGCCGGCGGCCACCTCGCGCACGCCGGCGGCCAGCACCAGCAGTGGTCGCGCCAGCTGATTGCCCAGCAGCACCGCCAGCAGCACCGCGCCAAACACCGCCAGGAACAGGCTGAGCGTGAGCGTGCCGATGTACATGCGGCGCAGGCCTTCGCGGGCCAGGGCGCGTTCCTGGTATTCGCGGTTGGCCTCCTGCACGGCAATGGCGTTGGCTACCAGGGTGGGCGGCAGCGCCTGTGTCACCTGCAGGAAGCGCGGCTCAGCCAGCAGGCCGACAGCCGAGGTCCCGACCAGGGCCAGCGCCTTGATGCGCGCGTTGGACACCGCGTTGACGCCCGGGTCGTCCAGGCCCTCGACCACGGCTGTGCTGCGCTGGGTACGCGCCGCACGCACCATCGGCGCCCCCGGCTTTTCGGGGTTGAGCAGGAACCGAGACTGCCCGGCGCTGGCCAGCAGCTGGCCGGTGCTGCTCCACAGGATGACGTCATGGGCTGACAGCTGGTCGCGCAGGCGCTCCAGCGTCACGCCGGCGGCAGCATCAGGCACATCTGACAGCTGGTTGGCAGCCACGCGGGTCTTGTTGGCCAGGTCGCCGGCCAGCGTATCCAGCGTGGCACGGCCCAGGCTCAGGCCTGCGTCCAGCGCGCCCTCGACCTTCACGTCAAACCAGCTTTCGATCGATCGCGACACGAACTGGTAGGACACCACATAGATCAACACGCCGGGCATGAAGCCCACCAGCGCAAAGATCGCCGCCAGCTTGACCAGCAGCCGGCTGCCGAATTTGCCGCGGCGCAGCCGCAGGTACAGCCGCACCATGACCCAGACGATGACCAGCAGCAGCACTGCAGCCACCACCACGTTGATGATGAACAGCCAGCCGTAGTTGCGCTCGTACAGCTCGCGGTTGTTGGTGGCCACGGTCAATAGAAACAGCAGCACCACACCGATGACGGCCATGGCCGCGACCCCCAGGCCCAGCGCCCAGCGCAGTGCGCGTGATGTCTGCAGCGAAAACCGTGCGGCGTCGCGCGCGGCGTCAGACCCGGGGCTGGTCACGGCGTGCTTTCAACCGTCAGCCGCTGGTTGCGCGTGGCGGCGATGCGCCAGTCCGGCTGGCCCACCGCGCCGATCTGGAACGGCCGGGGCAGCTGGGTCACGTCCAGACGGAAGCGGAAGTCCACGTTGTGGCGCGAATCGGGCTCGATGTCGGCAGATTCGGCTACTTTCCAGCCCGATATGCGCTTGATGGCGCCCATGGCTTCGCTGAGGCTTTCAAAATTCTGGCCCAGCGTCACACCCAGGCCGGTGTTGCCGATCGCGCTGGGGCTGGTGTACAGGCGCCAGCGGCGGGTGAGCGGCTGGTATGACAGGCGCATGTGGCGCGTGGTGGTGGTGAGCTTTTTGTCGTACCAGTACCAGCGGTCTCGAAAGACCTCGGCCTCCGCCACAAAGTACATCGAGATACCCTTGAGCAGCGCGTCTTCCACCACCTGCGGCAGATCAAAGCGCACCGTGGCCGACAGGAACACGCCTTCGTCGTTGCGCTCGAGCCGCATCTGCGTGATGTCGGCAGGCACGTCGGCGGCCACGGTCCCCGCCAGGACCATCATCAGCCAGGCCAGCGCCCAGCGCAGCACGCGTTCAGGGCGAGGCCTGACCGGAGCCGGGTGCGGGGCGCTTTTGCAGCAGGGCGTAGAAAAATCCGTCGTGGTCACCTGCCAGATTGTCCGGGACGGTGTCGGCGTTTGCCCCGGATTGGGGCACTAAATGGCCGGGTGACGGCAGCAAAACGGCGTCGGTGTTGTGCGCAACAAACGTTTGTATCTGTGCATCGCCCTCGGCGCGAAACACCGAGCAGGTGCAGTACAGCAGCCGCCCGCCGGGCCGGAGCAACGGCCACAGCGCGACCAGCAGGCGCGCCTGGGTGGCCGCCAGCTGGGCAATGTCGGTTTCGCGGCGCAGCCAGCGCACGTCAGGGTGGCGCCGCACGATGCCCGACGCGGTACAGGGCGCGTCCAGCAGGATGGCGTCAAACAGCTTTCCGTCCCACCAGGCATCGGGTCGGCCCGCATCGCCCACGGCCACGCGCGCGTCCAGCCCGATGCGCTGCAGGGTCTGGTGGATGCGTTCGCAGCGCTGTGGGTCCACGTCCAGCGCGGTCACTTCGACGTCTGCCATTTCAAGCAGGTGCGCTGTTTTGCCGCCGGGCGCGGCGCAGGCATCCAGCACCCGAAGGCGCGGGCCGCCAGCCGGCGCCTGCAGGCCGGCCAGCAGCAGCGGTGCGGCTTGCTGGGCCGCAGCGTCCTGTACTGACACCAAGCCTGCGTCAAACCCCGGCAGCTCATGCACCGGGTGGCCGTGCTCCAGCACCAGGCCATGGGCACCGATCGGCGTGGCGCTGATGCCCGCATCGCTCAAGGTTTGCCGGTATCGGGCGGGGCTGGCCTGGCGGGCGTTGACGCGCAGCGTCATGGGCGCAGGCGTGTTGCTGGCGCGAAGGATGTCCTGCCAGCGCGTGGGGTGGTCTTTTTGCAGGCGGCTGATCCACCAGCGCGGGTGGTTCCACTGGGCCACCGGATCGTTGGCGGTGGCGGCCACCAGCGCGTCGCGTTCGCGCAAAAAGCGTCGCAGGCAGGCGTTCACAAACCCGGCCTGCGGCTGTGTGGCATGCTGGCGTTTGGCGGCTTCGACCGCCTGGTTGACCAGGGTGAACACCTCGTAGGGTGCCTGTTCAGCGTCCCACGACAGGGCCAGCGCCAGGCACAGCAAGGCGTCCGCCTCGGGCGGCGGTGCACGTTTGGCCAGCTGGCGGCGCAGGGCTTCGGCGCGGCCCAGCTGGCGCAGCGCCTGGAACACCAGCGCCTGCACGCCGGGGCGCAGCGCGCCGTCCACACCA
>CAZUJD010000235.1:0-4870 GCA_964620025.1 uncultured Ramlibacter sp.
CAGCACGTTCTTTCCCAAGCGGCTGCAGGGCACGGCGCTGGGGCTGAACGCGGGCCTGGGCAATTTTGGCGTGACCACCATGCAGATCGTCATTCCGCTGGTCATGACGCTGTCGATCTTCGGCACGCTGGGCGGCGCGTCGACCACGCTGCTGAAAGACAGCGGCTGGATCTTCGGCAAGATCGCCGCGGGTACGCCCACGTGGATCCAGAACGCCGGCTTTGCCTGGGTGCTTTCGCTGGTGCCGCTGTCCATCCTGTGCTGGTTCGGCATGAGCAACCTCAAGACGGTGTCGCCAGACGCCGGCAGCCCGCTGGTGGCCTTCGCCCGGATCACCTGGCTGTACACCCTGGCGTTCATACCGTCCATCCTGGGGCTGTACCTGTACCTGCCCAAGCCCACCGGCCTGGGCCTGATCAACATGTGGGTGGCGATCCCGCTGGACATCGTGAGCGCCCTGCTCATCATGAAGCTGGCCGCCTTCGGCCCCATGAAGGAGAACGTCGCGCGGCAGTTCGCCATCTTCAAGGACAAGCACACCTGGTCGCTCACCGCGCTGTACATCGTCACCTTCGGTTCGTTCATCGGCTTTTCCATGGCGCTGCCGCTGTCCATGAAGGTGATCTTTGGCGTGAGCCACGTGCCCGATGCGGCCGGCGTGATGCAGCACACGCTGAACAACCCCAACGCGCCAACCGTGCTGGCCTACGCCTGGATCGGCCCTTTCGTGGGCGCAGCCGTGCGGCCCATCGGCGGCTGGATTTCCGACAAGGTCGGCGGCTCCATCGTGACGCAGATCATCTCGGCCATCATGGTGGTGGCATCGGTGGCGGTGGGCTACGTGATGATGAAGGCCTATGCCTCGGCCACGCCCGAGCAGTACTTCCCGGCCTTTCTGGGCCTGTTCATCGTGCTGTTTTTTGCCAGCGGCGTGGGCAATGGATCGACCTTCCGCACCATCGGCGTCATCTTTGACCGCCAGCAGGCCGGCCCGGTGCTGGGCTGGACGTCGGCCGTGGCGGCCTACGGCGCCTTTGTGGCCCCTATCGTGATCGGCGACCAGATCAAGGCCGGCACGCCGCAGTACGCCATGTACGGTTTCGCCGTTTTCTATGCGCTGTGCCTGGTGCTGAACTGGTGGTTCTACCTGCGCGCCAACGCCTACGTGAAGAACCCCTGAGCCCGGACCCTCCCCTTTTTCCGAAAGACGCCCATGAGCCATTTCCTTGACCGCCTGAGCTATTTCTCCAACCCGCGCGAGGGCTTTTCCGGCGACCACGGTGTCACCACCGGCGAAGACCGCACCTGGGAAGACGCCTACCGCAACCGCTGGGCGCACGACAAGATCGTTCGTTCCACCCACGGCGTGAACTGCACGGGCTCCTGCTCGTGGAAGATTTACGTGAAGGGCGGCATCGTCACCTGGGAAACCCAGCAGACCGACTACCCCCGCACCCGCTGGGACATGCCCAACCACGAGCCGCGCGGCTGTGCGCGTGGCGCCAGCTACAGCTGGTACCTGTACAGCGCCAACCGCGTGAAGTACCCCATGGTGCGCGGCCGCCTGCTCAAGAGCTGGCGCGAGGCCCGGCTGTCGCACGACCCGGTGGCCGCCTGGGCGTCCATCGTCGAAGACGACGCCCGGCGCCGCGACTACCAGCAGGTGCGCGGGCTGGGCGGCTTTGCCCGCTCCAGTTGGGACGAGGTCAACGAAATCATCGCCGCAGCCAACGTGTACACCATCAGGAAGCACGGCCCCGACCGGATCATCGGCTTCTCGCCCATTCCCGCCATGTCCATGGTCAGCTATGCCGCCGGCAGCCGCTACCTGAGCCTGATCGGCGGCGTGTGCATGAGCTTTTACGACTGGTATTGCGACCTGCCCCCCAGCAGCCCGCAGGTGTGGGGCGAGCAGACCGACGTGCCGGAATCGGCCGACTGGTACAACAGCAGCTACATCATTGCCTGGGGCTCCAACGTGCCGCAAACGCGCACGCCGGACGCGCACTTCTTCACCGAGGTGCGCTACAAGGGCGCCAAGACGGTGGCCATCACCCCCGACTATTCCGAAGTAGCCAAGCTGGCCGACATCTGGATGAACCCCAAGCAGGGCACGGACGCCGCGCTGGCCATGGCCATGGGCCATGTGATCCTCAAGGAGTTCTATTTCCCCGACAGCGGTGAACGCAGCGCCTACTTTGACGACTATGTGCGGCGATACACCGACATGCCCATGCTGGTGATGCTCAAGGAGCACACCCTGCCCAGCGGCGAGGTCATCACCGTGCCTGACCGCTATGTGCGCGCATCCGACTTCAACGGACGGCTGGGCCAGGCCAACAACCCGGAATGGAAGACCGTGGCGCTGGACGAGAACGGCAAGGTCGTGCTGCCCCACGGCGCCATCGGATTCCGCTGGGGCCCGGACGGCCGCGCGGACGAAGGCCAATGGAACCTGCAGGCCCGCGAAGCGCGCCACGGTAACGAAGTGAAGCTCAAGCTGTCGGTGCTGGAAGGCCGCCAGCCCAGCGCCGAAACGGCGCGGGTCGGCTTTCCCTATTTCGGTGGCATCGTCAGCGAGAACTTCCCCAACAACGTGGTCCCGGGCGGGCATGACGCGTCCACGGGCGACGTGCTGGTACGCACCGTGCCGGTGCAGCGCATCGCGCTGGGCAAGGCCGGCGAGGAACGCTCCGCGCTGGTCGCCACCGTGTTCGATCTGCAGGTAGCCAACTACGGCGTGGCGCGCGGCCTGCCTGGCGAGCTGGCCGCCACCAGCTTTGACGACGACACGCCCTACACCCCCGCCTGGCAGGAAAAAATCACCGGCACGCCGCGCGCGCAGCTGATTGCCGTGGCGCGCCAGTTCGCCGAAAACGCCCACAAGACCCAGGGCAAGTCCATGGTCATCATCGGCGCGGCCATGAACCACTGGTATCACAGCGACATGAACTACCGCGGCGTCATCAACATGCTGATGATGTGCGGCTGCATCGGCCAAAGCGGTGGCGGCTGGGCGCACTACGTGGGCCAGGAAAAGTTGCGTCCGCAAACCGGCTGGACCGCGCTGGCGTTCGCGCTGGACTGGATCCGCCCGCCCCGCCAGATGAACAGCACCAGCTTCTTCTATGCCCACACCGACCAGTGGCGCTACGAAAAGCTGGGTCTGGAGGAAGTGCTCTCGCCGCTGGCCGACAAGAAGGCATTTGCCGGCAGCATGATCGACTACAACGTGCGCGCCGAGCGCATGGGCTGGCTGCCCAGCGCCCCCCAGCTGCAGACCAACCCGCTGCAGGTGGTGCGCGATGCCGCCGCCGCGGGCATGGACGCCAAAGACTATGCGGTGCGCGGCCTGAAAGACGGCACGCTGCGCATGAGCTGCACCGACCCGGACCACCCCGCCAACTGGCCGCGCAACATGTTCGTGTGGCGCTCCAACATCCTGGGCTCGTCGGGCAAGGGGCATGAATACTTCCTCAAGCACCTGCTGGGCACCAGCAACGGCGTGCAGGGCAAGGACCTGGGCAAGGAAGACGCCAAGCCCGCCGAAGTGATCTGGCACGACAAGGCCCCCGAAGGCAAGCTGGACCTGCTGGTCACGCTGGACTTCCGCATGAGCACGACCTGTCTGTACAGCGACATCGTGTTGCCCACGGCCACCTGGTACGAGAAAAATGACCTCAACACCAGCGACATGCACCCGTTCATCCACCCGCTGTCCACCGCGGTGGACCCGGCCTGGCAGTCGCGCAGCGACTGGGACATCTACAAGGGCTTCGCAAAGAAATTCAGCGAAGTCTGCGTAGGCCACCTGGGCGTGGAGCGCGAGCTGGTGCTGACCCCCCTCATGCACGACAGCCCGGCCGAGCTGGCCCAGCCCTTTGGCGTGAGCGACTGGGCCCGCGGTGACTGCGAGCTGGTGCCCGGCAAGACGGCGCCCAACATGCAGGTAGTCGAGCGCGACTACCCCAACGTGTACAAGCGCTTCACCGCGCTGGGCCCGCTCATGGGCAAGGCTGGCAACGGCGGCAAGGGCATCTCATGGAGCACCCAGACGGAAGTCCGGCAGCTGGGTGAGCTCAGCGGCCTGGTCACGGCCGATGGCGTGACGCGCGGCATGCCGAAGATCGAAACCGACATCGAGGCCGCCGAAGTCGTGCTGATGCTGGCCCCCGAAACCAACGGTCACGTCGCCGTCAAGGCCTGGGAGGCACTGGGCAAGCAGACCGGCCTGGACCACAAGCACCTGGCGCTGCACCGCGAGGACGAGAAAATCCGTTTCCGCGACGTGCAGGCCCAGCCCCGCAAGATCATCAGCTCGCCCACCTGGAGCGGCATCGAAAGCGAAACCGTCTCCTACAACGCGGGCTACACCAACGTCCATGAGCTGATCCCATGGCGCACCCTCACTGGCCGCCAGCAGTTCTACCTGGACCATCCGTGGATGCAGGCCTTTGGCGAGGGCTTTTCCAGCTACCGCCCGCCGGTGGACCTGAAGACCACCGCTGAAATCCATGGCATCAAGCCCAACGGCAACAAGGAAATCGCGCTGAACTTCATCACGCCGCACCAGAAATGGGGCATCCACAGCACGTACACCGACAACCTGCTGATGCTCACGCTCAGCCGCGGCGGCCCCTGCGTGTGGCTCAGCGAGGACGACGCCGCGCAGGCTGGTATCGTGGACAACGACTGGATCGAGCTGTTCAACATCAACGGCGCCATCGCGGCGCGGGCGGTGGTGAGCCAGCGCGTCAAGCCCGGCATGGTCATGATGTACCACGCGCAGGAAAAGATCGTGAACACACCCGGCTCGGAGATCACCGGCGTGCGCGGCGGCATCCACAACTCGGTCACGCGCATCGTCACC
>CAZUJD010000236.1:0-4865 GCA_964620025.1 uncultured Ramlibacter sp.
AGCGCGGTGCGCGCCGTGCCCAGGTGCAGGAAACCCGTCGGCGACGGGGCGATGCTGGTGCGGATCTTCTTGGTGGAGGTCATGCGGAGAGCGCGTCCAGGCCGCGCGCGAGGTCGGCCTTCAGGTCGTCGAGGTCCTCGAGGCCGACGCCGAGCCGGATCATCGATTGGCCGATGCCGGCGGCCTGACGCTGGGCCTCGGTGAGGCGGCCATGCGTGGTGCTGGCCGGGTGGGTGATGATGCTGCGCACGTCGCCGAAATTGGCGGCGATGCTGCAGACGCGGGTGGCGTCGACCACCGAGAAGGCCTCGGCGCGGCCGCCCTTGACGTTGAAGGCCAGCACCGCCCCGCCCTGCCCGTTCTGCTGCCGCATCGCGAGCTCGTGCTGCGGGTGCGAGGGCAGACCCGGGTGGTAGACGCGCTCGACCGCCGGGTGGGTCTCGAGCCACTGCGCCAGTGCCAGCGCCCGTTCGCTCTGCGCCCGCACGCGCACCGACAGCGTCTCCAGGCCCTTGGCGACGACCCAGGCGTTGAAGGGCGACAGCACCATGCCGCTGTTCTTCTGCACGGGCAGGAATTTCTCGCGCACCATGGCTTCCGGCGCACACAACGCACCGGCCATCACGCGGCCCTGACCGTCGAGGTACTTGGTGCCCGAGTGCATCACGATGTCCGCGCCCAGGGTCACCGGCCGCTGCAGTGCGGGCGTGGCAAAGCAGTTGTCCACACAAAGCAGGGCGCCGGCCTTGTGTGCGATGTCGGCCAGCGCCGCAATGTCGCAGACCTCGGTCAGCGGGTTGGTCGGCGTCTCGGCAAACAGCAGCCGGGTGTTGGGCCGCACGGCGGCGCGCCAGGCGTCCACGTCAGTTTGCGACACGCTGGTGGATTCCACGCCAAAGCGCGCGAACTCCGTGCCGATCAGCTTCATGGTCGAGCCGAACATCGACTGCGAATAGATCACATGGTCACCCGCACGCAGCAGGCTGAAGCACATGAGCATGACAGCAGCCATGCCCGACGCCGTGGCCATGGCCGCTTCGGTGCCTTCCATGGCGGCCAGGCGCTGCTCGAAGCTGGTGACGGTCGGGTTGCTCGTGCGGCCATAGGTGTAGCCGTCTTCCTCGCCTGCGAAGCGGCGCGCCGACGCGTCGGCACTGGGCTGCACATAGCCGCTGGTCAGGTACAGCGCTTCAGAGTTTTCGCCATACTGGCTGCGCTCGACGGCGGCGCGGACGGCCAGCGTGTCCAGGTGCAGCCCGGAGGGCGTGGGTCTGTCGGTCATCGGTCGTCCTGGGTCAAGCTTCCTGGGCGTTGGGCAGCGCAAGCCGGGACGTGTCGTCGTCCTGCTCTTCCTGTCCCACGCGCGATTCATTGATGCGGGCAATGCCGGCGGCGTCGATGTCACCCGTGACGTACACGCCGTCAAAGCACGACGCATCAAACCCGGCCAGGTTGGGGTTCAGCGAGCCGACGGCCTTTTTCATGCCGTCCACGTCCTGGTAGATCAGCGCATCGCAGCCGATGATTTCGCGGATCTCGTCCACCGTGCGGCCGTGGGCCACGAGCTCGCTGGAGGTAGGCATGTCGATGCCGTACACGTTGGGGTAGCGCACCGGCGGCGCAGCGCTGGCCAGGTACACCTTGCGTGCGCCGGCGTCGCGCGCCATCTGCACAATTTCCCGGCTGGTCGTGCCGCGCACGATGGAGTCGTCCACCAGCATGACGTTGCGGCCCTTGAATTCGCTGGCGATCACGTTGAGCTTCTGGCGAACCGATTTCTTGCGCACGCCCTGCCCCGGCATGATGAAGGTGCGGCCCACATAGCGGTTCTTCACGAAACCTTCGCGGTAGGGAATGCCCAGCAGGTGCGCAAGTTGCGTGGCGCTGGGCCGGCTCGATTCGGGAATGGGGATGATCACGTCGATTTCATTGGGCGGCAGCGTGGAGATCACGCGCTTGGCCAGCGATTCGCCCAGGTTCAGACGCGCCTGGTAGACAGAGATGCCGTCCATCACAGAGTCCGGGCGGGCCAGGTACACGAACTCGAAAATGCAGGGGAACAGCTTGGGATCGTCGGCGCACTGCTTGGTATACAGGTTGCCCTGCAGGTCGATGAAGATCGCCTCGCCGGGGGCCACATGGCGGTCAAACACGTGGCCTGTGCCCTCCAGCGTGACGGATTCGCTGGCCACCATCCAGGTGCCGTCGCGGCTCTTGCCCAGCGACAGCGGCCGGATGCCGAACGGGTCGCGAAACGCCAGCACGCCGTGGCCGGCGATCATGGCAATCACGGCATAAGAGCCGCGCACGCGGCGGTGCACGTTGTTGACGGCGGTAAACACGTCATCAGGCTGCAGGGGCACGCCACGGGTGGATTTTTCCAGCTCGTGCGCAAACACGTTGAGCAGCACCTCGGAGTCGCTCTCGGTGTTGATGTGGCGGTGGTCGGTGGAAAACAGCTCGGCCTTCAGTGCCTGGGCATTGGTCAGGTTGCCGTTGTGCACCAGCACGATGCCGAAAGGTGCGTTCACATAGAACGGCTGGGCTTCTTCTTCGCTGTACGCATTGCCGGCGGTGGGATAGCGCACCTGGCCCAGGCCGCAGTTGCCGGGCAGCGCGCGCATGTTGCGCGTGCGGAACACGTCACGCACCATGCCCTTGGCCTTGTGCATGAAGAACTTGCGTTCCTGCTGGGTCACGATGCCGGCTGCATCCTGGCCGCGGTGCTGCAGCAGCAGCAACGCGTCATAGATCAACTGGTTGACGGGTGAGGCGCCCACGACGCCGACGATTCCACACATGATCTTCCTTAACCGGGCAGGTATTGCCCGAACTCTTCCGGCAGCACGGGCTTCATGCCCTTCAGGGCCACGGTCAGCACCCCGGCGCCCGCCGATTCCTGCCACCACACGCCGCCCTTCAGCGGCGTCATGTTCACCACCACGGCCGCGGCCAGCAGCAGCACCACGCCGCGCGCCAGCCCGAACGCTGCGCCCAGCGTGCGGTCCACAGGCCGCAGGCCGATGGCTTCGATCAGCTTTTTCAGCAGCCATGCGAGCAGCCCACCGGCAAATGCCGCCGCCACCAGCACCACCACAAACCCGGCCGCATAACGCACCGGCTCGGAGGCCGAACCCAACGGCAACCTGGCGGCCACATCAGGCGCCAGCCACTGGGCCAGCACAAACGCTGCAATCCAGCTCATCACCGACAGCACCTCGTACACCAGGCCGCGCCAGGCCCCCAGCAGCAGCGATGCCGCCAGTACAGCCACGAAAACCCAGTCGAGTACGGCCACGCCCTGCCTACAAGGTGAGGATGGCCGCGGGCAAATCCAGCCCCTTGATCTTTTCGGCGGCACGGTCGGCTTCGGCCTTGTTCGCAAACGGGCCCACACGCACGCGAATGCGCTTGCCTTCCCTGGTTTCGGCCACGTGCGTGTACGTCTTGAGGCCGGCACGCTCGACTTTCAGCCGGGTTTCGCGGGCCTTGTCGGCATCCGCAAAGGCGCCCACCTGCACCACATAGCGATCGCCCTGGGCTGCCGCGCTGGCCGGGGCCGACGCGGCGGTCACGGTCTTGCCCTCCAGCAGGGCCTTGGCCCGGGCGCCGTCGTCCGACTTGGGCGCGGGAGCGGGCCTGGCTTCCGGTTTGGGAGCCGGCTTGGGCTCGGGTTTGGCCGTGACCACCCCGGAGGCAACCGGAGCCGGCTTGGGCGCGGGCCTGGCCGCAATGATTTCTTCCTTGGGGCCCAGGCCTTCAGCCTGCGCCACCTTGGGCGCAGGGGTTGGAGCTGCAGGCGCCGCAACCGGGCCTGACACCACCGGCGCAGCCGGTGCGGGTGCCGCCGGTGCAGGCGCCACGGCGGGAGTGGCGGGCTGGGCGGGCGCCACCACCAGCGGCTTGGCCTTGGCGCGGTCAGGAATGTCGATGGGGATGTCCACCTGCACGGGCCGGGGCTGGGTGTCAAACAGCAGGGGGAAGCCCACCACGCCGATCAGCACCAGCACTGCAGCGCCGATCAGGCGGTGTTTGGCGCGCCGGCGCATCACCTCCACGCTTTCGGCCGGGGCCGCCGCCGCGGTGTCGTCACCCGCCTTGCGAAATTTGAAAAAGGCCATGTAGAGGAGTGCCTTGTTGGGGCGATGCTTGGGTCTCAATCGGCCAGGTGCGTCGCCTGAAGACGGGGGATCCCGTCCTTCAAAACGCCCCCGACGGTGTAGAACGATCCAAAGACGACGATTCTATCAGCGGGGTCTGCCGCAGCCACCGCAGCGCGCAGTGCCTGCAGGGGGTCGGGCCAGGTGCTGGCCTTCACGTCCCGTCGCTTCTCCTGTGCCTGCCAGGCGGCCTGCAGGCCCACGGCCGATTCAGCGCGCGCCGTGGGCAGGTCGGTGAAATACCAGCGGTCCACCATCGGCCCCACCTTGGCCAGCATGGGCGCCAGGTCCTTGTCGGCCATGGCTCCAAACACTGCGTGGGTACAGGGGTAAAAACCCATCGCATCCAGGTTGGCAGCCAAAGCCGCCACCGAGTGCGGGTTGTGGGCCACGTCCAGCACCAGCGTGGGCTGACCCGGCACGATCTGGAAACGCCCTGGCAGTTCCACCATGGCCAGGCCGTTGCGCACGGCCTGGGCCGTCACGGGTATGCGGCTGCGCAGCGATTCGAGCGCGGCCAGCACACCCGAGGCGTTCATCAGCTGGTTCGCGCCGCGCAGCGCCGGGTAGGCCAGCCCGGCGTAGCGGCGGCCTCGCCCGGCCCAGCCCCACTGCTGCTTGTCGCCCGAGAAATTGAAGTCGTGACCCAGCCGCCAGAGGTCGGCGCCTGTTTCGGTGGCGCGGTCAATCACGCGTTGCGGCGGC
>CAZUJD010000237.1:0-4857 GCA_964620025.1 uncultured Ramlibacter sp.
GGCCCGCTCGACCAGGTAGCCCATGAAGACAAACAGCGGGATGGAAATGAGCACGTCGTTGCCCATGACCTTGAAGGCCGACTGCACCATCAGGTCCAGAGTCTTGGTGGCGTCGCGGTTGTAGGCCAGCCAGGTGAAGATCATGCCCATGCCCATCAGCGTGAACGCCGTCGGAAAGCCCAGCATGATGGCCACGACCACCAGCGACAGCATCAGCAGCCCGATGTGGCCGGATTCGATCCGGGGCACGCTCACCAGCATGTACAGCGCTGCCAGCACGATCAGCGCCATCAGCGAGAAGCCGAACCAGAGTTCCTTGCGGATTTTCATCGTGCGGCTCCTTCGCGCGTCACGAACTTGTCCAGCGCCTGGATGTCTTCGTCCTTCACGTTGACCATGGCCTTGAGCTTGTCAACGTCGACCTCTTCCACATCTTCGCCACGCGAAGGCCATTCCCCCTGTCGGATGCACAGGATGCAGCGGGCGATCTCCACCAGCCCCTGAAGCAGCAGTACGGCGCCCGCCAGCGGGATGAAAAACTTGAACGGATACACCGGAATCGGGTCGGCATTGAAGGTCTGTTCACGGATAGCCAGCGACTCCGTGAAGAACGACCAGCCCGCCCAGGTCATGGCCACCACGCCCGGCAGGAAGAACAGCAGGTACAGCACCAGGTCCAGCGTGGCCTGGGTGCGGGGCCGGAAGAAACCATAGAGCACGTCGCCGCGCACATGCCCGTTTTTGGCCAGCGTGTAGGCCCCCGCCATCATGAACAGCACGCCATACAGCATGATCTGAACGTCCAGCATCCAGGCGTGAGGCTTGCCCAGCACGTAGCGCGAGAACACTTCCCAGGAAATGGACAGAGTCAACAGGACAATGGCCCAGGCAAAGAACTGGCCCAGCCAGGTGGATAGCTTGTCGACGCCAAGAAGTAGTTTTTGCATTTTGTTGTGTCTCCAGCCATGAAAAAGGGGCGGCCCTGGATGCAGCCGCCCCCGGTTGGCGAACTGCTGGCTCAGGCCTTCTTGCCCTTGCTGAAGTAGCGGTTGTAGGCCATCTTGAAATCGACCATGTAGTCGTTTTGCCACTGACCGGCGCGTGCGGCAAATTCCTTCTGGGAATCCAGAACCTTCTTGAACAGCGGGTTTTCACCGGCCTTCTTGGCAATGACCTTGTCCCACGCATCCAGCTGGGCCTTCAGGATGGAATCGGGCGTCTTGTAGAAGTTGACCTTGTCCTTGGTCTTGAGCTCGATGTAATCCTTGGAATTGCGGTCGATGGCCTTCCAGCTCATGTCGGCCGACGCGGCCTGCACGCCATAGTCGATGATGGCCTTGAGCTCGGCGGGCAGTGCGTTGTACTTGCCCTTGTTGAACAGGATTTCAAACTGCTCGCCGCTTTGGTGGAAGCTTTGCAGCATGCAGTTCTTGGCCACGTCGGGGAAGCCCAGTACGCGGTCTGACGAGGCGTTGTTGAACTCCGCCGCGTCGATCAGGCCGCGGTCCAGCGCGGGCACGATCTCGCCGCCGGGCAGTGGGTTGACGGCAGCGCCCAGCTCGGTGAACACGTCCACGGCCAGGCCCACGGTACGGAACTTCAGGCCCTTCATCTGCGCGACGTTGGACACCGGCTTCTTGAACCAGCCCAGCGGCTGCGTGGGCATGGGGCCGTACAGGTAGGACACCACGTCCATGTTGATGGACTTGGAGATTTCTTCCAGCAGGGCTTTGCCGCCGCCGTAGTTGTGCCACGACAGCACCATGTTGGGGTCCATGCCGAAGGCCGGGCCGGATCCCCACAGGGCCAGGGCAGACTGCTTGCCGTAGTGGTAGGCCACCACGCCATGGCCGCCGTCCAGCGTGCCCTTGTTGACGGCGTCCAGCAACTGGAAAGCAGGGACGACGGCGCCAGAGGGCAGCACCTCGATCTTGAGCTTGCCGCCGGCCATGTCGTTCACCTTCTTGGCAAAGTCGTTGGCGTACTCGTGAAAGATGTCCTTGGCCGGCCAGGTGCTCTGGAAGCGGAACGAGGTGGCTGGCGTTTGCGCCATCACCATGGGGGCCGACATGGCGCCGGCAGCGACGGCAGCGCCTTTGAGCAGGTTGCGGCGACGGGGGGTCCTGATATCTGTCATGGCTTGTCTCCTGAGGTTGGAAATAATTGTTAGCAAGCTATCTTGGGCTTGCGTGACTGTCCGGGCAAAGAGGGTTTATACGGAGCGCACCCACCTGCCGGACAGCCGCAGGTGGGTGCTTGGTACTTCTGTATGCCGCAAAGGGCGAATGTCAGGTGCATGCCCGAGGCTGGCAAAATTGCAACCGTTATGACCAATCCTGATCCCAGGCCCGCGCAGGGCTATGCTGGCGACATTTCGCCCCAACTGGCGTACCAATGGTGGCAGGCCGGCCAGGCCGTGCTGGTGGATGTGCGCAGTGACGCTGAACGCGAATGGGTCGGGCATGTGCCCGGCGCGGTGCCTGTCCCGTGGAAGCAATGGCCCGGCATGGTGATGAACCCGGCGTTCGATGAAGGCATCACGGCCGCGGCTGCATCTGGGCAGCGCGTGGTATTGCTGTGCCGCAGTGGCGCCAGGTCGATCGCGGCGGCCAGGCGTGCCACTGAACTGGGAGTGGAGGCCTACAACATCCTTGAAGGCTTTGAAGGCGACGCCGATGCAGCCGGCCACCGTGGGTTGACCGGCGGCTGGCGCCTGCGCGGGTTGCCCTGGAAGCAAAGTTAACATCCAACCCCGATGCGCCATTGGCGCTTTTCCCCAAGAGGGCTCCACTTGCGGCCCGGCCCGGCCGGCTCCATCGTGGTCCCCGTACAAGTCATCTCAGTGAAGGCAAGAACATGGCTGTGAATCTGGTCGCTCCCGACAACGCTCACCTGTACCCGGTGGCTGGCGTGCGCATTGGCGTCGCCGAAGCCGGTGTGCGCAAGGCCAACCGCAAGGACCTGACGGTCGTGCTGATTGACGAAGGCGCGTCCGTTGGCGGCGTTTTCACACGCAACCGCTTCTGTGCGGCACCCGTGCAGATCTGCCGCGAGCACCTGGCCGCGGGTCAGGGGATCCGCGCCATGGTCATCAATACCGGAAATGCGAACGCGGGTACTGGTGAGGACGGCCTGGTGCGTGCGCGCTCCACCTGCATTGCGCTGGCACGTCACCTGAACATTGCGCCGCAACAGGTACTGCCGTTTTCAACCGGCGTCATCATGGAGCCGCTGCCGGCTGACCGTATCGAGGCGGGCCTGCCCGCTGCACTGGCCGATGCCGGTGACAGCCACTGGCTGCGGGCGGCCGAAGGCATCATGACCACGGACACCATTGCCAAGGCGTTCAGCGCGCGTGCCGAAGTGGGGGGCAAGACCGTGACCGTCACCGGGATCAGCAAGGGAGCGGGCATGATCCGTCCCAACATGGCGACCATGCTGGGCTTCATGGCGACGGATGCCGCCGTGGCGCCCGCCCTGATGCAGCAGTTGGCGACAGAGCTGGCTGACGGTTCGTTCAACCGCGTGACGGTGGATGGCGACACATCCACCAACGACTCTTTCGTCGTAATCGCCACCGGCAAATCAGGTGGACGACCCGTCACTGCGCTGGACAGTGCAGACGGTGTGGCGCTGAAGGCAGCCATGCTGGAGGTGGCGCGCAAGCTGGCACAGGCCATCGTGAGGGACGGCGAGGGTGCAACCAAATTCATCGAAATTCGCGTCAGCGGCGGTCATACCGGCGACGAATGCCGCAAGGTGGCCTATGCCATTGCGCATTCGCCGCTGGTCAAGACGGCCTTTTTTGCGAGCGACCCCAACCTGGGCCGCATTCTGGCCGCGGTGGGGTACGCCGGCATTGACGATCTGGATCAGACCAGGATCGATCTGTACCTGGACGATGTGCATGTGGCCGTCAACGGCGGGCGCAACCCGGCCTACCGTGAAGAGGACGGTCAGCGCGTGATGAAGCAAAGTGAAATCGTGGTGCATGTCGCGCTGGGGCGCGGGAATGCCACGGACTCCGTCTGGACATGTGACTTCAGTCACGAATACGTGACCATCAACGCTGATTACAGAAGCTGACCCCGGGGCGAAGCGGCCATGGGCCGCCCTCCCCGGGAGCCACCAGACGCCGGGCATGGCCGGCTCACCGGTGGCAATTGAAAGGACATCTCCTTGAACGAGAAATTTGAACACCTGATCGAGCGGGCCGATGCGCTGCTCGCGCGCATCGAATCCATCCTGCCCCAGCCGCTGTCGGCGCCCGACTGGGGTGTGACCATTGCCTGGCGTTACCGCAAGCGCAGTTCCGGCCATGGCGCGCTGGAGCCCGTGCGGCACGTGGCCGCCATGCGCCTGGGCGACCTGAAGGAAATCGATGTCCAGAAAGAAAAGATCCAGCGCAATACCCTGCAGTTCGTGCAGGGCCAGCCAGCCAACAACGTGCTGCTGACCGGCGCGCGCGGTACCGGCAAGTCGTCACTGATCAAGGCCTGTCTGAATGAATACGCGGCTGATGGCCTGCGCCTGATCGAAGTGGATATCCATCCTGGACGGCTCGGTGGCGGCCGCCACGCCCAATGTGCTGATTTATGCCACCAGCAACCGCCGACACCTGCTGCCCGAGTACATGAAGGAAAACCTCACCTATACCCACACGGACGATGGTGAGGTACACCCCGGCGAGGTGGTGGAGGAAAAAATTTCCCTGTCTGAGCGATTCGGCCTGTGGGTGAGCTTTTACCCCTTCAGCCAGGACGAATACCTCACCATCGTGGCGCAGTGGCTGTCGTCGTTCGGCGTGGAGCCTGCTGCGGTGACCGACGCCCGACCCGAGGCGCTGGTGTGGGCGCT
>CAZUJD010000238.1:0-4827 GCA_964620025.1 uncultured Ramlibacter sp.
TCTTGTGAGGCTGTTGTGAGAGATCTGGACCTGACCACGCTGCGCCTGTTCGTTGCCGTCTGCGAGGCCGGCAACATTGCGCGCGCCGGCGAGCGAGCCAGCATCGTCGGTTCTGCCATCAGCAAACGCCTGGCACTGCTGGAGCACCAGGTTGGCACGCCGTTGCTCGTGCGCAAGCGCCACGGCGTCGTGCCGACGGCAGCCGGCGAAACGCTGCTGGAACACGCGCGTGGCATGCTGGACAGCGCCGCGCGCATCGAACGCGACATGCAGGCATATGGCGCGGGCGCGCGTGGCCAGGTGCGCATCCTCGCATCGGTGTCGGCCATGACCGAGTCGCTGGCCGATGACGTGGCTTCGTTCCTGAAAATGACGCCTCACGCCAGCATTCAGGTCGACATGGAAGAGCGCGTCAGTCCCGAGATCGTGCGGGGCGTGCGCGACGGCCTGGCCTCGCTGGGCGTGTGCTGGGACGCGGCCGACCTGGGCGCGTTGCAGTCGCGCCCGTACCGCAGCGACCATCTGAGCATCGTCGTGCCGCCAGGGCACGTGCTCGCGCGCCACAAAAGCCTGCGCTTCGAGCAGACGCTGGACTACGAATACGTGAGCCTGCCCATCAACAGCGCGGTGCAGGTGATGCTGCAGCGCGCTGCGGCGCAACTGTCGCGCAGCATGAAGCACCGCGTGATCGTGTCCAACTTCGAGGCCGCCATGCGCGTCGTGCGCGCGGGCCTGGCCATCAGCCTGGTGCCGCGCGAGGTGGCGCAGCAGCACACCTCGTACGGGCTGCGCATCATCCCGCTGGCCGAGCCCTGGGCGCAGCGCCGCTTTGTCGTGTGCTTTCGCGACGCGCAGGCGCTGTCGCCGGCCGCGCAACTGCTGGTCGAACACCTTGCCGGGCAGGCTGGCTCCAACATGACATGACAACCAATTCCATTTACCTCGAACTGGGGGCGGCAGCACGCATCCTGCGGCTGGCCAACCCCGACGGCAGCCTGCGCGACGACGTGTCCACCGACGAGATCACGCCGGTGGCCATCCTGTCGCACTATGACGATCGGCTCGCACGCTTCGCCTACACGGGTTTCAAATCCGGTGACACGTTCCCCATCGGCGCGGGCGACGTGCAGGCGGGCGGCTACACGGTGACCGTGGCCGGGCAGCGCTATGGCAAAGGGTCGTCGCGCGAGCACAGTCCCGCTGCCGAACGGCTGGCGGGCATACGCCTGGTGATCGCGCCCAGCTTCGAGCGTATCTACCGCCAGAACGCCGACAACATCGGGCTGTTCACATCCACCGACCTGGGGCTGGTGGCGCGCATCGAGCGTGGCGAGCGGATCAGCATTGACGAGCTGCTTGCCGGACGTGACGCGCTGGCGGCCGGCATCCTGCGCGCGGGAGGGCTGCTGCGTTTTGGTCAGTCGCACCTGAAGGGTGCCGCGCCGGCCGAGCCACCCATTGCGGGCCGGCCGCTGACCCTGTTCGAAAAAATCGTACAGCGTCACCTGCTGGCCACACCGGTTACAGCGGCCAACCCGCAGCCGGGCGAAGGTGCGTTCGTGCGCGCCGACCGCCGTTTCATCCACGAGTACTACACCGGCATGGCCGCGCACATGCTTCACGCTGCGCTGGGCCATCCGCTCACGCTGCACGACCCCGCATCCATCGTCGTGTTCGAGGACCATACGTCCTATATCGACGAAAGCCCCGCGCACCTGCGCATGGGCCTGGTGTCCAACGTGCGCGCCATGATGCAGGCGCAGCGCGACTTTGCAGCGCAGTACGGGTTGCGCGAGCACCGCACGCTGACCGATGCACAAGCGGCACAGGACGACGGCACGAACCTGGCCGGCATCTCGCACGCCATGGTGGCAGAGTACTATGCGTTGCCGGGCCAGGTCGTGGCCGGGACCGATTCGCACACGCCGCACAGCGGCGCTCTGGGCTGCGTGGCGTTCGGCGTGGGCACGACCGACATGGCCAATGCGTTTGTCACGGGCGCGGTGCGCATGACGGTGCCGCCCGTGCTGCGCGTGGACCTCAATGGCGCGCTGCCTGTGGGCGTGACGGCCAAGGATGTCGTGCTGCACCTGCTGGCGCTGCCCGCCATCCGTGCGGGTGCGGGGGTGGGGCGGGTGTTCGAGTTCACGGGCAGCGTCGTGGCGCGCCTGTCCATCGACGAACGTGCGACGCTGACCAACATGACGGCGGAGTTGGGTGGCTTCACGGGGATCGTCGCGCCGGACGAAGAAACCGTGCGGTTCCTGAAAGAGCGGCGCGGCGTGGACTTCTCGCTGCAGGCCTGGATGTGCAGTGATGCCGGCGCCAGGTATGCAGACGTCATCCCGGTGGACTGCAATGCGCTGTCGCCGTTCGTTGCATCACCCGGTGACCCCGGCTACGGGCTGCCGATCGGAGAACTGGCCAGGAAGGTCAGGGTCGATATCGCGTATGGCGGCTCCTGCACAGCAGGAAAGCGGGAGGACTTTGACCATTACCACGCCGTGCTGGCCTGGGGATTGCAGCACGGCCTGAAGGTGCCCGGTCACGTACAACTGTTCCTGCAGTACGGCACGACGGCCGTGCGCGACTACTGTATTGCGCAGGGATACGACCGCACTTTCGCGGCGGCGGGCGCGCGCATCCTGCAGCCGTCTTGCGGCGCCTGTGCCAACTGCGGACCGGGTTCGTCCACAACGCCCCAGCAGGTTACTGACAGCGCGATCAACCGCAACTTCCCAGGCCGCTCAGGCCCCGGCCAGGTATGGCTGGCCAGCCCGCCGACCGTCATGGCCAGTGCGCTTGCGGGGGAACTGCTTTCGTTCGCCGAATTGCAGCGGCGGCACACGGCCTGAACCGGATCAGGCCTGCAGTTCCAGTACGACAGGCGTGTGGTCGCTGGGCTTTTCCCATTTGCGGGGCACGCGGTCGATCTGGCATGACCTGACCAGGGGCTTGAGCGGCTCGCTGACCAGGATGTGGTCAATTCGCAGGCCGCGGTTCTTCTGGTAACCCAGCATGCGGTAATCCCACCAGCTGTAGCTTTTCTCTGGCTGGTCAAACATGCGGAAACTGTCGGTCAGGCCCAGGCCGATCAGGCGCTGGAAATGACCGCGTTCCTCCACGGTGTGGTGGATGGTGTCTTTCAGGCCCACAGGGTCAAAGGAATCGCGGTCTTCGGGGGCCACATTGAAGTCGCCCAGCAAGACCAGGCGCGGGTGGCGCGTGAGTTCGTCGGCCACGTAGCGGTGCAGCCCGGCAAGCCAGTTCATCTTGTAGGCGAACTTGTCGCTGCCCGGCGCCTGGCCGTTCACGAAATAGCCGTTCACCACGCGCAAGCTGTCGCCGGCGCCGCCGGGACCGTCCACGGTCGCGGTGATCACGCGCGAATGCTCGTCCTCAAAACCCGTGATGTTCCTCACCACATCGCGCACCGGCTGGCGCGACAGGATGGCGACACCGTTGTATGTTTTCTGGCCGAACGCTGCGGCATGGTAGCCCGCGGCCTGCAGAGCGTCGAACGGA
Source organism: uncultured Ramlibacter sp. (assembly GCA_964620025.1). Taxonomy (GTDB): domain Bacteria; phylum Pseudomonadota; class Gammaproteobacteria; order Burkholderiales; family Burkholderiaceae_C; genus RAM1. The sequence goes on from CAZUJD010000238.1 coordinate 3,526, forward strand.
AACTTGTCGTCCGTCATTTTCAGCTCCTGCAGGCACAGCACCTCCACGGGGTTGGCGCTGAGCCAGTCCAGCACATGCTGCAGACGGGCGGTGAGCGAATTGACGTTCCAGGTGGCGATTTTCATGAGGCAGGTGTTATGGGTTCTGGCCGGCTAATGGGGCCGGCGGCCCAGGGCTGGTCAGATGTGGGCCAGGGCCAGGGCGCCGATGCCCAGGCCGACGGCACCCACTCCGAACATGCCCCACTCAAGCCACTTCTTCTTCGTCAGCAGCGCGATGGCGGCCAGCGCGATCGATACCTGCAGCGCTGTGGTGGCCTGGGCCCAGCGGTGGTGCAGGTGCATCTGCTCATCACTCTTGCGGTCCCATTCCTTGGCTGCGTTCTCGATGGCTTCGGCCTGGGACTTGATTTCGTTCTTTTCCTTTTCGTACCGGTCGATCTTGGCCTGGTAAGCCGGTTGACGGTCGGCAGGCATCAGGTCGCGCGAAGCTTCGGCCAGCGACTGTTTGGTGCTTTTGGCCTGGAAGTAATTCCACTGGTTGGAGGCTTCGGTCTTCTTGATGGCTGCGTTGTTCTTGTACAGGCCGGCATTGGCCTGGGTGGCACCACCCATGTATGAAAATATCGCTCCGACCGTGGCAATGACCGCAGTGAACAGTGCGATCTGGTTGGTCATGCTGCCCCCGCCAATGCCGTGGTGGGCAGAGTCGTCATGGCCCTGTGCGGCGTGCTGGGCTGCATGCTCCAGCTCATGATCGTGCGGGCCGTGGACGTGGAAACCGGATCCGGACATGTCTAACTTTCAGGTTGTTGTGTGTTCCGGTAGGAAACGAACGAGAAGGGCAATCCGTTGTCAGCGATGTGGCTTTCGCGAGCTGTTTCGCACCAGTGAGCCGGCAGCTCGGGCGCAAACGCGTCGCCGTCGAAATCGGCGTCGATGATCGTCACCTGCGCGACGTGGGCCAGCGGCGCCGCCTGCCGATAGATCTGCGCGCCGCCAATCACCCAGACGCGCGGCGCATCGCCGCACAGCGCCAGTGCCTGATCCAGCGACGCTGCGCGTTCAACGCCATCGGATCGCCAGGCTTCGTCATGCGTCACCACGATATTGCGGCGCCCGGGCAGGGGGCGGAACTTCGGCGGCAGTGAATCCCAGGTCTTGCGGCCCATGATGACGGGGCAGCCCAGTGTCACGGCCTTGAAATGGACCATGTCCTCGCGCAGCCGCCAGGGCAGCGCGTTGTCCTTGCCGATCACGCCGTTGCGTGATCGGGCATAGATCAGGCCGATCTCCATCAGAC
>CAZUJD010000239.1:0-4794 GCA_964620025.1 uncultured Ramlibacter sp.
GAGCAGCGGACTCTTAATCCGTAGGTCGAGTGTTCGAGTCACTCAGGACCCACCACTTTTCCGGGGACCTTGCCGCACGGCAAGGTCCCCTTCTGCTTTCAAGGCCATCCATGAACCCTGAAGCCGGCAATCTGTGGCGCGCACCCCGCTGGGCCCTGGCCCTGCTGCTGGCCCTGCTGGGCATGCTGGGGCCTTTTTCCATCGACACCTACATCCCCGCTTTCTCGGGCATTGCGCGTTCACTGGGGGCATCCCCGGTGGAAATGCAGCAAACGCTGTCGGCTTACCTGTTCGGTTTTGCCTTCATGAACCTGTTTCATGGCGCCCTCGCTGACAGCTTCGGGCGCCGCCCCGTGGTGCTGTGGGGCATTGCGGCTTTCACGCTGGCCTCAGCGGGCTGCGCGCTCTCGCAGACCATCGGCCAGCTGGTGATGTTCCGCGGGTTGCAGGGTTTGTCCACCGGCGCAGGCATCGTGGTGTCGCGTGCCGTCATCCGCGACATGTTCCCGCCGGACCAGGCACAGAAGGTGATGAGCCAGGTCACCATCTATTTCGGCGTGGCTCCGGCCATCGCGCCCATCATTGGCGGCTGGCTGTTCGTGCACGCCGGCTGGCACAGCATTTTCTGGTTCCTGACGGGGGTGGGGGTCGCGCTATGGGTGGCCAATTTCCGGCTGTTGCCCGAGACGTTGCATGTAGGTGACCGCCAGCCGTTCAACGTGCGCAACCTCATGCAGGGCTATTGGGAACTGTGCACCAACCCGCGTTTCCTGCTGCTGGCGCTGGCCAGCGGCATCCCGTTCAATGGCATGTTCCTGTATGTGCTGTGCGCGCCTGAATTCCTGGGCACGCACATGGGCCTGGCGCCCACACAGTTCTTCTGGTTCTTTGTGCTGACCATTGCCGGCATCATGGGCGGCTCGTGGGCCAGTGGCCGGCTCGCCGGACGCATTGCCCCCAAGCGGCAGATCCGCCACGGCTTTGTGATCATGGTGCTGGTGTCGCTGGCCAACGTGGCCGCCAACTTTGTATTGGTCGCGCATCCGTCCTGGGCCCTGCTTCCAATCGCCGTGTTCGGCTTTGGCTGGGCCTTGATGGTACCTGTGGTGACACTGCTGGTGCTGGACCTTTACCCGCAGCGTCGCGGCCTGGCATCGTCGCTGCAGGCCGTCATAGGCTCCACAGCCAACGGTATCGTTGCGGGCGCAATCGCGCCTCTGGTGATGCATTCCACACGCGCCCTTGCCGTCTCATCATTGCTGATGATGGGCGTGGGACTGATTGCGTGGGTCTACATGCACAGGCGCTGGCCCGAGGTCGGGCGAGCCGTATCACAGGGTTGAGCAGCAGGGCCTGGCCTGCAGCGTTCGGCCCTTAGCGGGCAGGCTTGGCCGGACGCTTGCGGGCGTCGTGCGGTGCGTAGGGGCGCGGACCGGCGGGCTTGGCAAATGCCGGCTTGCGCGGTGCGAAGTCGCCACGCGGCGCGGCAAAGCCGTCACGCGGCGGGCGGCCTTCAAACGAGCGCGAAGCACCCACATCACCAAAACCGGGCTTGCGGCCGTAGCCGGCACCGGCGCCGTCGCGGCGCTGGCCGAACCCGCCTTCGCGGCGCTGCTCGAAGCCACGGTCTTCACGCGGCGCAAAGCCACCGCCGAAGCCGCCACTGCGGTTGCCACCATAGTTGCGGTCGCGCGGGCCGTTGTCACGGCGGCCACGGCCGCTGTAGTCGATCTGCGGACGGCCACCACCTTGCGGGGCGCGCTGCTGCGGCTCCAGGCCGGGGATCACTTCGGCCTTGAAGGTCTGCTTGCTGTAGCCTTCAATATCGAAGATCTTGCGGCGGTCGCGGAACTCTGCGAACGTCACGGCGATGCCATCACGCCCGGCACGGCCGGTACGGCCGATGCGGTGCGTGTAGTCCTCTGCCTTCATGGGCAGGCCGTAGTTGAATACGTGGGTGATGGTGGGCACGTCGATGCCGCGGGCGGCCACGTCGGTGGCCACCAGCACCTGCACCTGGCCGTTGCGCAGCGCCATCAGGCGGCGGTTGCGCAGGCCCTGGCTCAGGGCGCCATGCAGCGCCACGGCGTCAAAGCCATCTTGCTGCAGGTCATTGGCCAGGCCGTCGCATTCGACTTGCGTGCTGGCAAACACGATGGCCTGGTTGATCGTGGTGTCGCGCAGCCAGTGGTCCAGCAGCTTGCGCTTGTGCTGGGAGTTGTCGGCCCAGAACAGCACCTGCTTGATGTTGGCGTGCTTTTCCTGAGGGGTATCGATCTGCACTTTCTGCGGCTGGCGCATCACACGGGCCGCCAGCTGCTGGATGCGCGGCGCGAACGTGGCGCTGAACATCATGGTCTGCTTGCGTTCGATGGTCAGCTGGTTGATTTCGGCCAGATCGTCGGAGAAGCCCAGGTCAAGCATGCGGTCCGCTTCGTCCACCACCAGGAATTGCACCTTGTCCAGCTTGATCTGCATGGAGCGCTGCAGATCCAGCAGGCGGCCGGGCGTGGCCACAACCAGGTCGGCATTCTGCAGCTTGGCAATCTGCAGCTGGTACGGCATGCCGCCCACGATGTTGGCAATGCGCAGGCCGCGGCAGTGCTGCACCAGGTCGATGGCATCGTGCGCCACCTGCTGGGCAAGTTCGCGCGTGGGACAGACGATCAGGGCGCCGGGTACAGCCGCCTTGAAGTTGCGGGCGTTGGTCGGGTCCTTGCGCTTGGGGCGCTTGGGTGCGGGCTCGCCCCTGGCCTCGGCCTCTGCCACGGCGCGTGCAAATGCGGCGCGTTCCTCGGCATCGGCCTGGGCCTTTTGCGACAGCAGCGTATGCAGCACGGGCAACAGGAACGCCGCCGTCTTGCCGCTGCCGGTCTGGCTGGAAACCATCAGGTCGATATAGGCCCTGGCCGTGCTGTCACCCGTGGGCAGTGCCAGCGGAATGACCTTGTCCTGCACCATCGTGGGCTGGGTGTAGCCCAAATCGGCCACAGCACGCAGCAACTCGTCAGCCAGGCCCAGCTTGGCGAATCCGTTGGGAACGGCCTCTACAGGGGTTGGGGCTACGGCACTGTCGACCGCATTGAAAGCGGGCTCAACAAAGGATTCGGCAGGCGAAAAGTCGCCCTGTACTTCAAAAGAGTCAGTCATGTTTTACTCACACGCCAACACCACCCAAGGCGGGGGTGCCGTCGTCAATGGTTAAAAGACATCAACCATCAAACGACTACCGGGCCACTGTCATGCTTGACATGCGCGGGCGGCTCATTCGTTGAGCCATGGTGTGAAGGGAGATGCACAAAATGCACTGCCGTTTGCAGTGCAGCCTGCGATTATCACACGGATTCGGGTTTTTACCTAATTCCCAAGCTTGAGGAAATGCTCGCGATAGTGCGCCAGCTCGTCAATCGACTCATGCACATCAGCCAGTGCCGTGTGTTTTTGCTGTTTCTTGAACGCGTTGTACACCTCGGGGCGCCAGCGTTTGGCCAGCTCTTTCAGGGTGCTCACGTCCAGGTTGCGGTAGTGAAAGAAGGCTTCCAGCCGGGGCATGTACTTCACAAGAAAGCGGCGGTCCTGGCTGATGGTATTGCCGCACATGGGCGCCACATTTTTGGGGCAGTACCTGGCCAGAAAGTCCAGGATCTGCTGCTCGGCCTGCGCTTCGGTCACGGTGGAAGCCTTCACTTTGTCAATCAGGCCACTGCGCCCGTGGGTGCCCTTGTTCCAGGCGTCCATCCGGTCCAGCTGCTCATCGCTTTGGTGGATCACCAGGACCGGGCCTTCAATGCGCGGTTCCAGGTTGGCGCCGGTGACGATCACGGCGATCTCGATCAGGCGGTCGGTTTCCGGATCGAGCCCGGTCATTTCACAGTCAAGCCAGATCAGGTTCTGGTCGGATTTGGTCAGGGTGGGGATGGTGTCGGACATGTCTGTGATTGTCGCCGATGACCTAAACTGGAAGGCTATGGATGCCTCTCCCCAGCTGACCTTCTGCTTTGCAGCCGCGCTCGTGGCCGGGCTGCTGGTGAAATTCTGGCTGGCCACGCGCCAGATCCGCCATGTCGCCACGCACCGTGTCAGCGTGCCGGCGCCGTTCACCCGTGCCGTGAGCCTGGCGGCGCACCAGAAGGCTGCCGACTACACCATCGTCAAGGCACGCTTTGGACTGCTGGAGCTGGCCTTTGGCGCCGCCGTGCTGCTGGGCTGGACACTGCTGGGCGGGCTGCATGCGCTGAACCAGTTGCTGCTGGGCTGGCTGGGCGGCGGCATGGCACAACAACTCGCGCTGCTCGGGGCGTTCATGCTGATCGGCGGTTTGGTCGATCTGCCTTTCACGCTGTACCAGACCTTTGTGATCGAGGAGCGTTTTGGCTTCAACAAAATGACCTGGCGCCTGTGGCTGGGCGACCTGGTCAAGTCCTCGCTGGTCGGCCTTGTCATCGGCCTGCCCGTGGCCTGGCTGATCCTTTGGCTCATGGGCGCTGCCGGCGGCACCTGGTGGCTGTGGGCCTGGGGCGTGTGGATGGCATTCAACCTGCTCTTGCTGCTGGTCTATCCCACCTTCATTGCACCCCTTTTCAACAAGTTCCAGCCCCTGGAAGACGAAACCCTCAAGGCGCGCGTCACCGCCCTCATGCAGCGTTGCGGCTTCGCAGCCAAGGGGCTGTTCGTGATGGACGGCAGCAAGCGCTCCGCCCACGCCAACGCCTATTTCACAGGCTTCGGCGCTGCCAAACGGGTGGTGTTCTACGACACCCTGCTGGCCAAGCTGTCACCTGGCGAGGTGGATGC
>CAZUJD010000240.1:0-4767 GCA_964620025.1 uncultured Ramlibacter sp.
CGAGCAGATCATCCTGCGCGTGGTGGACAAATTCCTGCTCGTGCTGGAAAACCAGCTGGCCGAGAAGAAAGTCGAAGTCACCTTCACGGACAAGCTGCGCAAGCACCTGGCCAAGAAGGGCTTTGATCCCTTGATGGGTGCCCGTCCGATGCAGCGCCTGATCCAGGACACCATCCGCCGCGCCCTGGCGGACGAACTGCTGTTCGGCCGGCTGACCGATGGTGGCCGGCTGACGGTGGACATCGAGCTGAAGACCGACGAGAAGGGGGTGGAAACGCCCGAGGTGCAGCTGGACATCCAGCCCTTGCCCAAGAAAGAGGGCAAGGCCAAGCCGGAGCCCGAAGAAGTTTCCAGCGAATAAGCTGTGCCATCCTTCCAAACAAAAGCCGCCCACGGGCGGCTTTTGTCATGGTGCGCGCATCAGGGCGCCATGAACTGGTGGCGGATCATCTCGATGCGTGCCCGGTTCACGCCCCGGTCGCCATGGCCGATGCGGCTGGCCGAACGTACATGGATCACGCCGGCAGGTTCGTCCAGCCAGAACTCCACGTCGTCGGTGAACCGCATGAGCCGGGTGGTGCACTGGGCGTACAGGTAGTCTGGCTGCTCGGTCACGATGCGGGTGCGCTCCATGCCGCGCAGGATGCGGGCGACCTTCTGCAGGGCAGCCTTGCCGTCGCCCTGGAACGCCAGCGGCGCAATGGCGGCGCGTCGCGCCTGCGGATGGTCGGGGTACCGCCCGGCCTGGCTGGTGACACTGTTGGGTGTGCTGGACGGGGGTTTCAGCCGACCGTCACGAACGCCCAGCTCGGCGGGCGTCGAACCGCTGAAAGCGCCCAGTTGTGCAGCCAGCAACACCAGCACCGGCAACAGGACGACGAGTGCAACAAGGCTCATGGCGATCCGGCGAACCCGCGGGCTCATCCCGCCAACCCGACGAACACGTTTTGCACATCGTCATTGGCATCGATGGCGGCCAGGAAGGTCTCCACCTCTTCGAGCTGCTCGGCGCTCAGGTTGGCCGGATCGACGGGGTTCTTGGGCTTGTAGCCCAGTTTGGCCGACAGCACGGTGAAGCCGTGGGCGGGCAGGGCGCGGCTGACCAGATCCAGCTCGGTCGGGTCGGTGATGAACAGCGTGGTGCCCTCAGACTCGCCGGGCTCCAGATCCTGCGCTCCGGCTTCGATGGCGGCCATGTCAGGGTCGGCGCCTGCGGCGGCGGGTTCGGCCTCGATCATGCCCACGTGGTCGAAATCCCAGCTCACCGAGCCGGACGCGCCCAGCTGGCCCTTGCGGAACAGCACGCGCATTTCGGGCGCGGTGCGCTTGACGTTGTCAGTCAGGCATTCGACCATCACAGGCACCTGGTGCGGCGCAAAGCCCTCGTAAATCACGTGCTCGAAGTTGACCGCCTCGCCACTCAGGCCCGCGCCTTTCTTGATGGCGCGCTCCAGGGTGTCCTTGGGCATGGAGACCTTGCGGGCCTGTTCCACCACCAGCCGCAAGCGGGCGTTCAGGGACGGGTCGGCGCCGCTGCGGGCTGCCACCATGATGTCCTTGGCCAGGCGGCCAAAGAGTTTGCCCCTGGCGTCTGCTGCCGCTGCCTTGCCTTTTGCTTTCCACTGCGCGCCCATGGTGTGTATTTCCTTGTTGGTTCATGTCCTTGCGGGGCATCAATCGTAAACTGCCCGCTGTCCCAACCAGGCGCCCCGCATGACAGAAACCGGCAACACGCAAGAAAAGATCACCGAATCCCGCCTGTGGCGCGACAACGGCTGGACCGCGCAGGTCATCAAGAACGAAGACGACGACGGCTGGGCCGTGGCCATGACGCCCGACGGCCATGCCGAACCTGCGCTGGTCGGTCCGTGGACCATGGGCCGTGACAAAAAGAACCCCAAGCCGCTGGACACCGCGGCCTTCAACACCATGGTCAAGACCGCGGCGGAATTTGTGCGCCGTCATGAGCAGCAACTGCACGCCGCGCTGCACCAGTCGATCGAGATCACCCACGGCCCGGCGCGTGTGACCGTCAGCCTGGACATCGAGCCCGACGAGGACCATCCCAGCGCCATGCTGCGTGCAACCGATGCCCACGGCGGCTTGCTGGCCGAGGTACGGGTGCCGCCGTCGTTCAGGCTCACACGCACCCGCGCGGGCGCCTGGGCGGAGCAGGGCTTTGATCCGGCCGCGGTGCGCGGCTAGATCTCCACCCGCTGACCCAGCGCCGCCAGCACGTCCATGGCGGCCCGAACGCGGGCGGGCAACAACCGGCCTGACGGGTACACCAGCTGGATCGGCAGCGGCTGCGGCCGCAGGGCCGGCAGCACTTCCACGATCTGTCCTTGCGCCAGGTCGTCCTGCACGATCATGGCCGGCAGCTGGCACAGGCCCAGGCCGGCACGGGCGGCATCGGCCAGCGCCTCGGTTTCGTTGACACGCACCGCCGCCATGGGCTGGTATTCCAGCGGCTGGCCTGCGCGGCGAAACTGCCAGGGCCGGTCCCGGCCCGAGGTCGGAAGCCGGAAGACGATGGCCTGGTGGCGGGCCAGATCTCCCAGGTTGCGCGGACGCCCGTGCGCCGCCAGGTAGCCGGAGCTGGCGCACAACACCAGGCTTTGGCGGTCCACCCTTCGGGCCACCAGGCTGGAGTCACGCAGGTGTCCGACGCGTACGGCCAGATCAATACCCTGTCGCACCAGGTCCACCTGCTGATCGGTGAAGCTCACATCCAGGCGCAGCTGGGGATGCTGGCGGCACAGCGATGCCAGCAACGGCATCACGAAATGCCGGCCATAGAACACCGGCAGGTCAATGCGCAGCGTGCCGCTGAGGGAGGCGCTGGAGCCCGAAGCGTCGGCCTGCAGCGCCTCAATTTCAGCCAGCACGCGTTCACAACGTTCAAACAGGCGCATGCCATCGGGTGTGAGCTGCACCTGCCGTGTGGTGCGGTGAAACAGCTTGACGCCCAGCGACTCTTCCAGACGCAGCACCGATTTCGCCACCGTGGACGGCGCCACGCCAAGCGCCCGTGCCGCCGCGGCAAAGCCACCGGTGCGGGCGGTCTGCGCGAATGCAATGAACTGCTGGAACCCGGCCATGACACCCCCCTGCTTTGGACATTGAGGAAATTAATTCGGCAATGTTAAGGCACTGAAGCGTATTCTCAAATGAGGCGGGTTTGCCCACACTGCGGACTTCATCCACTTCTTGATCCCGAAAGGAACCGCAGCCATGAACGTCATCACGCAAGACCGTCCCCAACCCACACCGCTGCCCGGCATTGCCCATGCCACCTGGGCAGGTGCAGCGCAGGGCCTGACGCAACTGTCCATGTGGCGCCAGACGCTGGCCGCAGGCGCACAGACGCCACCGCACAGCCACACCTGCGATGAAGTGGTCCTGTGCTACGCGGGCCACGGTGAGGTGCTGACAGACGGCCGTACCCAGCCATTCGGCCCCGATACGGTCATCGTGCTGCCGCGCGGCGGCGTGCACCAGATCAACAACGTGGGCGAAACCCCGCTGGAAATCCTGGGTGTGTTTGGCGCCACGCCAGTGGCCACCCTGTTGCCCGATGGCGCCGCCATCGAGCTGCCGTGGCGCACCTGAACGCTAGGGTTGGGGGGGCTGTGGCAGGTGCCTCAGCAGCAGAGCGCCCAGAACCAGCATGGCCGCAATGGATGTCATGACGGCCGCATAGGGCTCCACGCCGAGTGAACCGGCGGCCGACGCCACCATGCCGGTCAGTGACTGCATGACGGCCACGCCCATGAACATGGCCATGGTGAACAGTGCCATGGCACGCCCCGTCATGGCGGCGGGGTAAGCCATGCGCACGTCGGCGTATTGCATGACCATGTAGCCGGACACCAGGCCGATGGCCAGCGACAGCGCCACATCCGGTACCGCCCCCAGCGGCAGCGCCAGCAGCCCGAAGACCACCGCGCACAGCAGCGTGAAGCCGAACAGCCAGCGCCGCCGCCGTGTGTCGCCCGGATCAAACCGGCCGAACAGGGGCGGCGCCACCATGCCCAGCACCGACAGGACCAGGGCCACATTGCCGGTGGCGACCAGGCTGAAGCCGTGGCGGTTGATCAGCATGGGGCCCAGCCACAGACCGCGCAGGGACAGAAAGGACGCATAGGTGAACAGGGCCAGGCCGATGATTCCCCAGGTGTGTGGCAGGCGAAACAGCTCGCCATAGCCGCGCAGGGCGGCCAGCATCGACGCACGACCCGTGGGGTGGGCGGGTGGCGTTTCACGTACACACAGCAGGATGGCGAGCCAAGCCAGGGCGGCGCAGGCCGCCATGGCCACATAGCCTGCGCGCCAGCCCAGGGCCTGGATCAGCAGCGCCAGCGGTGTCCCCGTGAGCAGCAGGCCCACCGAGCCAATGCCCAGGGCGGCGCCGTTGACCGACGCGTACTGGTCAGAGGGAAACCGGCGTGAAATGAACACTGTGCAGGCCAGGAACGCCGGTGCGCAGCCAATGCCTGTCAGTGCCTGGCCCACCACCAGACCGGCTAATCCATCGGCACTGGCGGTGACCAGCGGGCCGATCACCGCCAGCGGAAACACGGCCAGCACCGTGCGCCGCGTGCCATGCACGTCGATGCCCGAACCCATGAACAGCTGCAAACCGCCAAAGGCGAAATGGAAAGCTCCGGCAAACAGGCCGAGCTGCCGGGGCGTGAGCGCAAAGTCAGCCTGCAGCGGCGCGGCCATCACGGCGGCGGCCGTGCGAAAGGCCTGGCTCATCGCAAA
>CAZUJD010000241.1:0-4760 GCA_964620025.1 uncultured Ramlibacter sp.
GGACGCGATCCTGTCCGGCCCGGCTGGCGGCATTGTGGGCATGGCGCGTACGGCGGCCCTGGCGGGCCATGACAAGGTGATTGGCTTTGACATGGGCGGTACGTCCACAGACGTGAGTCATTACGCCGGGGAGTTCGAGCGCGAGTTTGAAACCCAGGTGGCCGGCGTGCGCATGCGCGCGCCGATGATGAGCATCCACACCGTGGCGGCGGGCGGTGGCTCCATTCTTGAGTTTGACGGTGCCCGATTCCGTGTCGGTCCTGAGAGCGCGGGTGCCAATCCGGGACCGGCCAGCTACCGCCGCGGCGGCCCGCTGGCCGTGACCGACGCGAACGTGATGACGGGCAAGATCCAGCCGCGCTACTTCCCCAAGGTGTTCGGCCCCGGCGCAGACGAGGCGCTGAGCTACGAAGCGGTGGAAGCCAAATTCAACGAGCTGGCAGGCAGGACGGGCCGCAGCGCCGAGGTGGTGGCCGAAGGCTTCATCAACATTGCGGTGCAGCAGATGGCCAATGCCATCAAAAAGATTTCTGTCGCGCGCGGCTATGACGTCACACGCTATACGTTGCAATGCTTCGGTGGTGCCGGTGGGCAGCACGCCTGCCTGGTGGCCGACGCCCTGGGCATGACGCGCGTGTTCGTCCACCCGCTGGCCGGCGTGCTCAGCGCCTACGGCATGGGGCTGGCCGACCAGAACGTGATCCGCGAGCAGGCGGTGGAGATGCCTCTGGCTGCAGCGTCGCTGCCGCTGGTGGCGGAAAGGCTGGATGCACTGGGTGCTTCCGCCAAGGCTGAGCTTGATCGTCAGCAGGTCAACGCAGGTGCAGTGCAGGTGCATCACCGAGTGCATGTGCGCTATGAGGGCAGTGATTCGGCTCTGGTGGTGCCGTTCGGGGACCTGGCCGCCATCAAGGCAGGTTTTGAGGCGGCCTACCGCCAGCGCGTCGCCTTCCTGATGCAGGGCAAAAGGCTGGTGGTCGAGGCCGTGTCCGTGGAAGCCGTGGTGGCCGGCGACGCGCCGGCCGAACCGCGCCACGACACCCATGAGCCGCGCGAGGTGCCGCGCCGTGAAACCGTGCGCATGTATTCGGGCGGCCAATGGCATGACGCCGCGCTGGTGGTGCGCGAAGACCTTCGCCCCGGCGACGTGGTACCGGGTCCGGCCATCATTGCCGAAAAGAACGCCACGACGGTGGTGGAGCCCGGCTGGGAGGCCGAGCTGACCGCGCTGGACCATCTGGTGCTGGACCGCCGCATTCCCCGTGCTGTCAAGTTCGCCGTGGGTACCACGGTGGACCCGGTGCTGCTGGAGGTGTTCAACAACCTGTTCATGAACATTGCCGAGCAAATGGGCCTGCAGCTTCAGAATACGGCCTATTCGGTGAACATCAAGGAGCGCCTGGACTTCAGCTGCGCGCTGTTTGACACCGACGGCAACCTGATCGCCAACGCGCCGCACATGCCGGTGCACCTGGGCTCCATGGGCGAAAGCATCAAGACCGTGATCCGCGAGAACGCGGGCAAGATGCAGCCGGGTGATGTGTATGTGCTGAACGACCCGTACCATGGCGGCACGCATCTGCCTGATGTTACGGTCATCACGCCGGTGTACCTGGGCGCGGCCGCGCACGACAAGCCTCTGTTCTATGTGGGCAGCCGCGGCCACCATGCCGACATCGGCGGTACTACGCCAGGCTCCATGCCGCCGTTCTCGACGCGCATCGAGGAGGAGGGCGTGCAGATCAACAACGTCAAGCTGGTGGACCAGGGCGTGCTGCGCGAGGCCGAGATGGTGGCCTTGCTGCAAAGCGGCCAGTACCCCAGCCGCAACCCGCAGCAGAACATGGCCGACCTGAAGGCCCAGATTGCAGCCAACGAAAAGGGCGTTCAGGAACTGCGCAAGATGGCCGACCAGTTCGGCCTGGACGTGGTGCAGGCCTACATGGGGCATGTGCAGGACAACGCCGAAGAATCCGTGCGCCGCGTGATCACGCGGCTGAAGGATGGCGCCTTTACCCTGCCGCTGGACAACGGCGCGCAGATCCAGGTGGCCATCCGGGTGGACACAGTGACGCGCAGTGCAGAGATTGATTTCACCGGTACCTCGCCCCAGCAAACCAACAACTTCAATGCGCCCACGGCGGTGTGCATGGCGGCGGTGCTGTATGTGTTCCGCACGCTCGTGGATGATGACATCCCTCTGAATGCTGGCTGCCTCAAGCCGTTGAAAGTCATCATCCCGCCGGGCTCCATGCTCAATCCCAACCCGCCGGCCTCGGTGGTGGCAGGCAACGTGGAAACATCCACCTGCATCACCAACTGCCTCTATGGTGCGCTGGGTGTGATGGCGGCCAGCCAGTGCACGATGAACAACTTCACTTTTGGCAATGCGTCGCACCAGTATTACGAGACGATCTCCGGTGGATCGGGTGCCGGCAACGGATTCAATGGCACCAGCGTCGTTCAGACCCACATGACGAACTCCCGCCTGACGGATCCCGAGGTGCTGGAGTTCCGTTTCCCCGTCCGGCTGGACAGCTACGAAATCCGCGACGGTTCGGGCGGCGCGGGGCAGTACCGCGGTGGCAATGGCGGTGTGCGCCGGGTGCGCTTCCTGGAGGACATGACGGCCAGCATCCTTTCCAACGGGCGCAAGCATGGCGCTTTCGGCATGGCCGGGGGACTGCCGGGACAGGTGGGGATCAACCGCGTGGTGCGCAGCGATGGAACGGTTGAAGAACTGGGCCACATCGGCCAGGCAGAAATGAAGCCAGGCGATGTATTTGAAATCCACACACCGGGTGGTGGCGGTTACGGCGCAGCCTGATGTGACTCAAGGAGCGGCTATGGACATGACTTCACGCGTCCAGCGTTGGCTGGCTTCGGCCTGGGGACTGCATCATCCTGATGCGGCCGACAGCCAGACGGCATTGCCGCCGCCCAATCTGGACGACATCCGCCAGGCCATGCGCATGGCCATAGCGCCGTGCAGTGACGAGCATCGCGCCCGGGCCACCGGGCAGATTGCGCGTTCTGTGTCAGTGGTTGAACTGTGGCTGCTGCGATCCAGCCTGTACCAATACCTGGCGCAGGACCTGGGGCAGGGAGAAGCGCAACGTCGTATGGCAGGCTTGTTGCCACTGTTCGGCGATGCCGTGCCCGGCTCGACGGCCCGGCGGCAAATTGCCGACAATCGGGCGCATGAGCAGCGCCTTCATTGACAACTACCGCTTTCTAGCCCGCTACAACAGCTGGTTCAACGAACGCCTGTACGCCGCGTGCGATACGCTGGGCGATGCGCAGCGTCTGCAGGACCACGGAGCGTTCTTCGGCTCCATTCACGGCACACTGAATCACCTGGTCTGGGGCGACACGATGTGGCTGCAGCGCTTCAATGCCCAGGGCGATGGCTTTGTGGCGCTGGGTGGCGGTGTGCTCGGCTTGCCGGCCGGAGCCACCTACGGTACGGTACTGGAGCCAGGATGGGCTGCGCTGAAGGCCAGGCGCGAAAGGCTGGACGCTGCCATCGAGGCTTGGGTTACGCAGATGCCCGAAGACTTCCCGTTGCGCACCATGCGCTATGCCAACACCCGGGGTGTCTGGCGTGAGCACCCGGTCTGGCAGGCCATGACGCATTTCTTCAACCATCAGACCCATCACCGCGGCCAGGTCACAACACTGCTGAGTCAGGCGGGCGTGGAAGTCGGTGTCACGGATCTCATTGCTCTGGTTTGATGGGCGCAGTCACCCGTGAAAAAGCCCGCTGATGCGGGCCTTTTTTTTGCACAAGCGGCACGGCCTACTTTTTGGCTGCTTCAGTTTTCTTGTCGGCCATTTTGTCCGCCGGCTTGGCTGTCGTGGACTTGAATGCTTCGCCGTTCACCGTCAGCCCTTCTTTGGAGAAGCGCTCGGCATTGGCCGGGCCTACACCCTTCACGCGGTCGATCAGGTCGCCCCAGTCCTTGAAGTTGCCCTTCTTCCGCTCGTCAAGAATGCGCTTGCTCATGGCGGGACCGATGCCGCGAACGCCATCAAGTTCGGCCTCGGTAGCCTTGTTCACGTCAGCGGCGGCAAACGCCGCGGCTGTTACCAGCAAGGCCGCGACAGCCAGCAGGCCGGTCAGTACTTTCTTCAACATGGGAAATCCTCCTTGAATGATTAAACGCACCCGACTCCGTTGCCGGGTTGGGTGAGTTTAATAAAACAAAAGTTCCCAATCAAGCCTGAAGAAGTGACGTCATGTAAGCAGAAACACCGCATTTAACGTCCTGGAACACATGGTCGCAGCCGGTCGCACGCAGCGTGCCCAGGTCTGCCTGTGTGTAGCACTGGTACTTGCCCCGCAGCGCTTCAGGAAACGGCACATACTCAATCAGGCCTTTCGCCACTGCGCCGGCCAGGTCCACCGGGGCTGAACCGCGAAGGGCATTGACGGTGGCCAGCGCCACATCGTTGAAGGGCTGTGCACGCCCGGTGCCCAGGTTGAACAGCCCGGACTTCTGCGGATGGTCAAAGAACCACAGGTTGACGGCCACGACGTCGTCAATAAAGACGAAGTCGCGCTGCTGCTCGCCTGCGCCATAGCCACCGTACTCGCCGAACAACTTGACCTTGCCTTCGGCTCGGAACTGGTGGAACTGGTGAAACGCCACGCTGGCCATGCGACCCTTGTGCTGTTCGCGCGGACCGTACACGTTGAAGTACCGGAAACCTGCGACCTGGTGCGTGGCATCCTGGAACAGGGGGCCCAGCTCACGACG
>CAZUJD010000242.1:0-1025 GCA_964620025.1 uncultured Ramlibacter sp.
CAGGGGCGGACAGATCATCACGCCCCAAGCCACGCGCAGCTTCGACCAGGTGGTGGGCGCGGCCTATGCCAACCGCATCCAGCTGTGGAGCGACGGCTTTTACCGCACGCCCAAAATCCATTACGACAAAACCACGCTGACGGGCCGGCCGTTTTATTACTTTGCCTACGGCGCCGCCTGCACCGAGGTGGCCATTGACACGCTGACGGGTGAGAGCCGCGTGCTGGCCGTGGATATATTGCATGACGTGGGCACCAGCCTGAACCCGGCCATCGACATCGGCCAGATCGAAGGCGGCTTTGTGCAGGGCATGGGCTGGCTGACCACCGAGCAGCTGGTATGGAACGACAAGGGCACCCTGACCCCGCACGCGCCCAGCACCTACAAGATCCCCGCCACAGGCGACGTGCCGGAACATTTCAAGGTGGACCTGTGGCACGAGCCCAACCGTGAAGACAACGTGGGCGGCAGCAAGGCCGTGGGTGAGCCGCCGTTCATGCTCGCGGTGAGCGTGTGGGAAGCGCTCAGGGATGCCGTGGCGACCGGCGCGCCGCCCGGCCAGCCTGTTGCGCTCCATGCGCCCGGCACGGCCGAAGAAGTGCTGCGGGCATGGGGCCGCGCACGGCAGTAAGCCATACGCCTGACCGCGAACGTAACAGCATGTGAGCATTCGAGGTGCAGGTCACTGCACTGCAGAACAGCTGTGACAATGTCACATTCATTACGGGAGCTTTCATTCACGTGACCACCAGTTGTCTGCCACCGTGCCTTGCCGCACTGCGTCGCGCATTCACCCTGCTGGTGCTGGCGGCGTCCTGGCTGGTGGTGCCAGGGGCTTTGGCGCAGACTGTCAGCAGCGCAGCGACCCTGTGCTCGTCCATCACCCAGGAAGCGACGGCCACCAATCTGGTCACCAACAGCGATTTCTCCGACACGGCCACCAGCAGCATCGGCGCGGGTGGCGGCGTCGGCACCGCCACGCTGAATACCGAGCCGGGCGCCAACCGGGTGGCCTACCAGACTGG
>CAZUJD010000242.1:1035-4756 GCA_964620025.1 uncultured Ramlibacter sp.
CACCCGCGTCATCACCGCCAGCAACCCTGACCTCAACCAGAGGGCCTTTCCGGGGGACACGGCGCGCAACGTGGCCGCATCGACCAACTGGCTGCTGGCCAACGGCAATTCGCTGGCCGCCGGGGCGGGCATCTGGTGGAGCCAGACCGTCAGCGGACTGACCGTGGGGCGCACCTACACATTCATTGTGTATGCCTCCAGCCCGACAGACGGCGCCCAGGGGGGCACACTGCCCTCGCTGCGCCTGCGGGTCAGCCAGGCCGCCACCACGACCTCCACGCTGGGCAGCATCACCACCGACACGGCCGCCGCGGACGTCTGGTACATCATGCAGGCGCTGTTTGTGGCCACCCAGAGCACGGCGGACCTGGCCATCCTCAACATGGCGACCACCAACAACACCGAACGCCGGGGACAGTTCGCCATCGCCCGGCCGGTGGT
Source organism: uncultured Ramlibacter sp. (assembly GCA_964620025.1). Taxonomy (GTDB): domain Bacteria; phylum Pseudomonadota; class Gammaproteobacteria; order Burkholderiales; family Burkholderiaceae_C; genus RAM1. The sequence continues at coordinate 1,477 of CAZUJD010000242.1, forward strand.
GCGCCTGTGTGCGCCGCTGATCAACCTGTCGGTGACCAAGACCAACAGTGCGTCCACCGTTACGGCGGGGGGCACGGCCAGTTACGACATCATCGTGACCAACAGCGGCCTGGCGGCCGCCGACGACAGCATCTTGACGGACGACCCCGGCACCGGCTTGTCGTGCAGCAGCGTGAGCTGCAGCACCAGCGGCGGCGCTGCCGCGTGTCCGGCGGTGGGCACCAATCCGGGGGAACTGAGCATCGCCAACCTGGTGTCCCCGGGCACGGGCGTGACCATCGCCACACTGCCGGCCGGCAGTTCGCTCACTTTCAGCCTGAGTTGCGCGGTGACGGCCAGCGGCAGTTAGGCCACGTCCGCAGACCGCGGGGGCACTAGCCGTCCGCCCAGTGCCGGTTCTCCATCACGGCGAGGATGTGCGCTGCCGCGCGGGCCGCACCGTCGGTTTCCACAGGCTTGTAGTTCACCGGTGCGTGCATGGTCTGCAACGCACGCTCGGCCAGTTCGGCAACGCTGAGCTCGCGAAAGCGCACCGAGCAATCGGCGCAGTAGTTGTGAAGCCGGTTCTGCACATGGATGCATTGCTCGAAATGCCTTTCCAGCGGAAAGCTCAGGAACGGCCTGCGCGCGGCCACAAGCTCCATGGTGGTGCTCAGGCCGCCCTGCACCAGGGCCAGGTCGGCGCAGGCCAGGTGCTCGAACAGGTTGTGCACGTAGGGCAGGACCTCCAGGCCCTCTGCCTGGGGGAACAGGCTTCGGTCCATGCGCGGTCCGGCCACCAGCACCATCCGCATGTTGGGCACCTGTTTGCGCATCAGCGGAAAGGTCTGTGCGATATGCCGCAGCAGCGGCGCGCCCACTGCGGTACCCCCAACCGCTGCAATGACCAGCTTTTCGTCATCACGGTAGCCATGACGGGCACGCAGAGCCTGCGTGTCTGCAATGGCAGCCGGATCAAACGGCAGGGCATACCCGGAAAAGGCAAAGTTCTGGCGCGTCCATTCGCGGATGTTGGGCAGCCCGGGACCAAACGGCAGGTCCGGCGCGTCATCCGGATTGCCCACAAAGATGGCTCGGTCGCGCACCCAGGGGTAGCGGGCCACGTGCTCGATGTCATCCGCGTTGCGGTCGGCGCACAGGTAGGCCTCGCGTTCGTTGCCTTCTTCCATGGGCAGGCAGCCCACAAAGTCGGTCAGGAAGACAAACGGCTGGCGCTTGAGTTCGGGATTCTCATGGTAGTGGTAGTCCACCTCCCAGGCTTCATCGCCGATGACGATGTCGTAGTGCTCCTGCTCCAGCAGGTCCGTGAACACCATGAAGTTGCGCGCCATGATTTCGTCCATGGTTCGCAGCGCAAAGAATGCCTGCAGGTCGTGTTCGCCCGCCCGGTTTTCGAAATGGCGGCTTTCGTTGGCCAGACGCTGCGTGATAGGGTGTACCCGCTCGCCCTCCCGGGCCAGGTAGGTCGAGGCTGGATGTACCGTGAACCAGTCGATCTGCAGATCCGGCTGCTGCGCGCGCATGGCGCGGGCGATCGCCAGATCGCGCTGGACATGGCCCAGGCCGATCGCGCTGGACACAAACAGGGCCTTCCGGGTGCGTGCCATGGCACGCACCCAGGTGGTCTGGCGTGCCACCGGCACGCCCACAAACTCGCGCACCAGCCGGCAGAACGCCACCGGGTCGCGCGCAGGCATCAGGTGGCCGCCCTCACCCACGGTGACAAAGCGCGCATGGGGAATCAGCGCGGCGGCGGTCTCCCCCTGCGCATAGGGCACACGCCCATGGATCACCAGCGTGGGGCAAGCCAGGGATCTGGCCACGTCGCGCATGTCATGCCCCATCCATCCGGCCAGCCCCATGGCCACATGGTCACCCCGCGCCGCCCAGCCATCCAGCACGGCGTCTTCATAGGGCTTGGTCGAATGCGGTTCGTTGAAGCACACCGAGAAGAACTCGTTCAGGTAGGCCGGCCAGTCCTGGCGCATGCTTTGCAGGTTGCGCTGGACCGCGTCGGCCATGGCGGGGTTGTCCAGCAGGCGTTCAATCCAGCCACCCACCAGCATCAGATGGGAGATGCGCCCCGGATGCTCGTGCGCGAAACGGATGGCGGTCATCGCGGTGGCAGAGATGCCCACCACCGCTGCGCGGTCAACACCCACCTGGTCCAGGACAGCCACGAAGTCGGCGTAGTAATGGTCAAAGGAATACTGCCCGGGCGCTTCGGGCCGGTCAGAGCGGCCATTGCCTCGCAGGTCCATGACCAGCACCCGAAAGTGCTGCGCCAGATAAGGCACCACCCCACGCAGCATGTGCGCATTGGCGATCTGGAAAATCGGCGCAAAGGCGAGCCACGGCCCCTGGTCCCCGTACTGCGCATACCAGGACCGCACGCCTTCGCGCTCCACCGTGCCTTCGCAGTGCGGCGCACAGGTCTCGTAAGGGTAAGGGTTTGCCAGCGTACCGGGCGCGGGCAGCGGTCCGGCTTCCAGCGCGAGCTTGCGCGGGATCGGGTACGGGCTGGACATCATGGGCTCCTGCGTGCGGCGGCACGAACGGGCTTGGCCGCGGCGTTTTTCTCAGCCAGACGCAGCACGCGGGCCATGGCATCCAGCGCCTCGCGCTGGTGGCCCTGCTCCTCCGGGATACCCAGCGCCATGCTGCATTCCATCCCCATCCAGTACCAGGTGATCCAGGCCGAAATGGCTCGCGCAGACACCGGCAGCTTCAGTCCGGTCTGTGTCAGGAACTGGTCCACCGCCTGCTCGATGAGCTGCTGCCATGCCATCAGCCGCGGCGTGAACTCGCGGCGCAACGCCTCATCGTGAAAGCTCGCACCCATCAGTTCCATGAGCAGCTGCACAAAGCCGGATTCGAGGTCTTCATCGTAGAACTCGCAGGCCTGCGCCCATTTGCGACTGGCTGGCGCGTGGGCGCCATACATGCGCGCCTGGCGTTCCAGCAGCCGGTTGTTGGCGTCATCGAGCACGGCAAGAACCAGCTGTTGCTTGCCCTGGAAGTGGTAGCCGATCAGGGCATGGTTCACGCCGGCGTCGGCGGCAATGTCGCGCACGTTCAGCCGTGCATAGCCCTGCTCCACCAGCCGGCGGCGCGCCGCCTGGAGGATCAGCGCGCGCGTGGCGCTGCCGTCGCTGCGCGCCGGCCTGGCGTGTGATCCGGTTTTGGCTGCAGGGGTCAGACGCTTTCCAGATTGAACAACTGGTTTATCCATTTGTTCAATCTATAGGCAAGCTCCTGATCGGTCAACCCGGCGCCGGAT
>CAZUJD010000243.1:0-4748 GCA_964620025.1 uncultured Ramlibacter sp.
ATCCCCGCCAGCCGCGCCACACCCGCCTGCGCAGCAAGCGCTGCTTGCCTAGCCGGGCTCCCAAAGCGATTTCATGCGCTCCCCCACCCGCCGGCCGTGCGTCAGCACGATGTCACCCGGAGTCAGGGTGGGGCACAACTGGCGGGCCAGAGCCAATGCGGTGCGGGCTTCGGCCGGGAATTCCTGGCGGTCGAGCACCGCAGCCTCCAGAACGCGCGCCAGGTGAAACCGGGGATCACGCCGGGCTGACATGCGTGCCTCGGTCAGGGCCTCTTCGTTCCGCCCGGCCCGCAACAGAAAGACACCCAGCGCCCAGCCCCAGAAGCCAAGCCGCCGGTCGCGCGGACTGATCTTCATGCCGAACCGCATCTTCTGGACGCCGGCCTCCAGCTTGCCGGCCAATGCCATCGCGGCGCCCAGCGCCACATGGGCCTGGGCGTTGCTGGGGTCGATGTCCAGCGCCCGCTGCAAGGCGTCCGCACCGCGGTCCTGTTGCCCCAGGTCGCACAGGGCGCAGCCCGCATAGCCCAGTACCTCGGAACTGCCATCATCCAGCACCATGGCCTGGTTCGCCGCAGCCAGTGCCTGCGCGATCAGATCGTCGGAGCCGGGCAGAAAGCCGATGTTCATGGACAGCGCGGTCAGCAGCGCATGGTGCGCATGCCCCAGCCCAAATGCGGGGTCCAGCGCCAGACAGTGCTGAAGCTGCGCCCGCGCATCTTCCATAGCACCGCGGCTCCAGCCCTGCAGCGCAACAGCGCCGGTTGCCTGGTGGTAATGGGCCCAGACATCGAGGTTGTCCTGACGCTGGCGCCGGATGTGCGCAATCTCTGCGCGTGTGAGCTCAGGCTCCAGTTCGATCATGATGCCGCGCGCGATATCCTCCTGCAGGTCGGCCGTCTCGCTGCGTGAGCGGTCGAAGCGGCCGCCCCACAGCACATGCCCGGAGGCCGCTTCAATCAGCTGGGTGTTCACGCGCAGCATGCCGGCGTTCAGTCGCACGCTGCCTTCGACCACAAATCGCACGTCCAGCTGCCGCGCCACTTCGGGCACGTTCACGCCATGCCCCCGGAAGGCAAACGATGACGCACGAGATATGAGCAGGAAGCCCGGCACACGCGCCAGCAGCGCAATCACATCTTCGACCAGACCGTCTGTCAGGAAGCTCACTTGCGGGTCATCTGACAGGACGCTGAATGGCAGGACGGCAATGGTGGGCCTGGCTGAGGCCCCCAGCTCGGCAACCGGCGGCTGCGGCAACGATGTGCCGGTCTGGCGCACTTCCTGTGCAAACCGGTAGCCCCGGCCGGGAAGGGTGGCAATCGACCGGGGCCCGAGCAGCTTGCGCAACGCCGACACCTGCACCGACAGGTTGTTTTCCTCCACCACCAGCCCGGGCCAGACGATGTCCATCGCCTCGCCCTTGGTCACAACACGGTCACGGTGCGCCAGCAGGCACAGCAGCAGATCGAAAGCGCGGGCACCCACGGCTGCCGGCACGCCGTCCACGAGCAGCAGGCGCGTGTCGGGCCTGACCTCGAAACGATCAAAGTGGTAACGCACTTGCACAGGCCTTCCTCGCTGATCGCCGGTTTAGGAACATTTAGCCGCCTGCGCAGCACTTTAAAGGACTGGGGCGCGCCCACCCCCTATCGTCAGGCCATACCCACCCGCCCACTGTTGACAAGACAAGGAGTATCGCCATGACGAGCAGCGTCCATCAAGCCCAGGCCAGCCTGAAAGCCCTGTACCAGACCACGCCTGACAGCGCGTTGGTGACCGATCAGGCCATGACACGCAGCGTGGATCCGTCTGATCCGTTTCATTCGCAGGTCCAGCCCCGGGGCACGGACGCGGCCGTGGTTGCCGTCGGTGTACACCGGGCAGTGGGCGGCCCCTATGACGCGCCTTGCCCGGGCGACCTGCTGTGCGCGGCACTGGCCGCCTGCCAGGATTCATCGATACGCATGGTTGCCAACCTGATGGGCATCGAGCTGATTGCGTTGCAGGTTCACGTCAAGGCCACGGTCGACGTCCGCGGGGCACTGGGCATGAACCCCGATGTCCCGGTGGGGTTCCAGTCCATGAGCTGCGACATACAGCTGCAAGCCAGGCCTGGAACGCCGCCGGCCCTGCTGGAAAAGCTCCAGTTCGCAGCGCAACGCTGCTGCGTGGTGGGACAAACACTGGCATCGCCTCCACGCATTCAGACCACGTTCCGCGCCTGAACCGGCGCGCCCGCGCCCTATTGCCGTGGCACTCCTGCCCGCGCAATCACCTCGGCCCAGCGCTTGATCTCCGAGCCGAGCAGCTCACGCAACTGCTCCGGGGTGCCGCCGGCGGGTGTCAGGTTGATATCGGCCAGCTGCTTGCGCAGGCCCGGATCGGCCAGCACCTTGTTCACGGCAGCATTCAGCGTGGCGATCACCGCGGGCGGTGTGCGCGCGGGTGCGGCCAGCGCGTTCCAGGACGCGACGTTGAACCCGCGCACGCCTGCCTCGGCCGCCGTGGGCACATCGGGGAGCGAGCCCGAACGCTTTGCGCCCATCACAGCCAGTGGCTTCACGGCCTTGGCCGCGATCTGTCCCATCATCGGTCCCAGAATTTCCACCACGGCGTCCACCTGCCCGCCACGCAGCGCTGTCAGCACGGCCGGTGAGCCGTTGAACGGCACCACCTGCACGTCAATGCCCGCCGTGCTCTTGAACAGCTCCGCCGCCAGGTGCTGGGTGCTGCCGATGTTGATGGACGCCACGTTCAGCTTGCCGGGGTTGGCTTTGGCGTAGGCCAGCAATTCCTGCAGGGTCTGGAAGCGGCTGTTGCTATTGGCCAGGATGGCGATGTCAAAAAAACCCAGCGTGGCCACTGGCGCAAAGTCTTTCTGCGCATCAAAGGGCAGCGTCTTGAACAGCCCTGCGCTGACCGCCGTGCCGTTGCTCATGAGCAGCAGCGTGTGGCCGTCGGGCTCGGCCCGGGCCACGGCTTCACCGGCCACGATGCCGCCCGCGCCGGGCTTGTTCTCGATCACCACGCCCTGGCGCAACTCGTCGGCGAGCTTTTGCGCCACGGCGCGCGCCGTCAGGTCGGCAATGCCGCCGGCGCCAAACGGCACCACGATGCGGATGGGCTTGGACGGAAACACCTGTGCCCGGCTGTGCAGCGGCAGCACCGCCCCCGCCATGCCCGTGATGGCCGCCGCCAGCAGTTGCCGCCTGTTGCTCATGGTTGTCTTCCTTTTCTTGATGCCTGGTCAGGCCTCGGCCGTGACGGGGTTGCGCAGCACGCCGATGCCGCTGATGTCCACCTCGCACACGTCGCCGGGCTTCATCCACAGCGGCGGCTTGCGCGCCATGCCCACGCCGGACGGCGTACCGGTCACGATCACGTCGCCCGGCTCCAGTGTCATGGTGGCGCTCAGCGTGGCCACCAGGGTCGCCACGTCAAACACCATGTCGTCAATGCCCGCGTCCTGCACGACAGCACCGTTCAGCCGCGTCTGCAGGCGCAGGCCGCGGGCGCCAGGGGGCAGCGCGCTGGCAGCCACCAGCCAGGGGCCGAACGCTCCCGTGCCATCGAAGTTCTTGCCTACCGTCCATTGCGGCGTGCGCTTCTGGTAGTCGCGCAGCGACCCGTCGTTGAACACCGAATAGGCGCACACATGGTCCAGCGCGTGCGCTTTGTCAATATGGCGCCCGCCGCGGCCAATCACGGCCACCAGCTCGCCTTCGTAGTCAAAGTCACCTGACTGGTGCGGGCGTACCAGCGGTGCACCGTCGCCGATCAGGCTGGATTCAAACCGGGCAAACACCGTGGGGTAGTCCGGCACCACCCGTCCGGCCTCGGACGCATGGTCCACGTAGTTCAGGCCAATGCAGATGATCTTGCGCAGTTGCGCCACGGGCGGCAGCCGCCGCACACGGCCAGTGTCCACCGGCTGGCCCTGGGCGAGCTGCGCACCCAGTGCGTCCAGCGTCATGGCGCCCAGAAGGGCCGGCGTCAGATCGCTAGGGCAGCCCGGCTCCCCCTGCAGAAAACCCTTGAACACGTCGCTGCCGGCTTGCGCGGCAGCCAGCCCCACACGGCCGGCGTCATCAAATCTCAGAAACCGCATTGCACCTACACCTTCAGGCGACTGAACACGCGCTGCGCATTGCCGGCAAAAATCTGCGCCTTCTGCGCGCTGCCCAGGCTTGCGGCGGCGTCGATATAGCGCTTGGTGTCGTCGAAGTTGAAGCCCGTCTCCGGGTCCACGCCGCGTACCGCGCCCACCATTTCCGACGCGAACAGGATGTTCTCGGGCGGAATCACCTTCAACAGCAGGTCAATGCCCGGCTGGTGGTACACGCAGGTGTCGAAAAACACATTGTTCAGCAGCAGCTCCTTCAGCGGTGGCAGGCCCATATCCTGCGCAATGCCGCGGTAGCGGCCCCAGTGGTAGGGCACCGCGCCGCCGCCGTGGGGGATGACGAAGCGCAGCGTCGGGAAGTCCCGGAACAGGTCCGAGGTCAGGAACTGCATGAACGCGGTGGTGTCGGCGTTGATGTAGTGCGCGCCGGTGAAGTGGAACGCCGGGTTGCACGACGAGCTCACGTGCACCATCGCCGGCACGTCCAGCTCGACCATCTTCTCGTACAGCGGGTACCACCACTTGTCGGTGAGCGGCGGTTCCTTCCACCAGCCGCCGGAGGGGTCCGGGTTGAGGTTGCAGCCGATGAAGCCCAGCTCCTTCACGCAGCGCTCCAGCTCGG
>CAZUJD010000244.1:0-4706 GCA_964620025.1 uncultured Ramlibacter sp.
GTTTTGTTTTCGGGCCTACTGGTTTTAGGGCCTGCTGCGCCCGGTCAGGCGATAACGGCTTCGTCGGTACGCTTGTCGCCCTTGCTGTCCACCCAGCTGACAACCACCTTTTCCCCAGCCTTGCCCCCCTTGAAGGTGAACTGGGTGAACGGGTTCTTGGAGACCGCCGGGCCCCACTGGGCGCTCATGACCGTCTTGCCGTTGTGGGTGGCGCTGATGGTCTGGATGAACCAGGCCGGAATGATCTTGCCGGCGCCATCGCGGCGCTGGCCGCTTTCCATCTCGTGACTCACCAGGACACGCACGGTGACCTTGTCACCTTGCGCCTGGGCGCGAATTCGCATCGGATCTGACATGGTGTGCTCCTTAACCGCCGCATCCGCCAAGGGTCACCTTGACCTCTTTGACGCTGTAGAAAAACTTGTCGCCGGCCTTGGCCAGCGCGTACACGTTGGACGACTGGCCCATCTTGACGTTGGTCGAGACATTGGGATCAGTGCCAGCAGGCACGTCAAACACGGCGGCCAGGGCGTTGGGGTTCTTTTCGACCACAAACGCGATTTGCGTCGTGTTGGGAATATTGCTGGTTGCGCCCACGCGCACCACGGCGCCGTTTTCGGCGATCTGGGGCGCCGCCAGGACCAGGTCCTTGCTCTCGGTGGCGGCAGCGGCGCCGCCGAGCGCCTTGACGGCGTCAGCCAGGCTTTTGGCCTCAAATGCGGCCTTGTTCCAGGCGGGCGCTGCCTGCGCATGCGCCGCCGCAGGCACCAGGCCGGCAGCAGCAGCCAGGCCGAGCGCCGCGGCGCCCGAGCCCTTGTGCATGAATTCTCGACGTTCCATCGTGGGACTCCTTCAGATTGACAGACGGGATTGTATGAATGCGCAGCATGGGGCGGGAGGGGCAATACCCTGTGACCCTTTGTTGTACGCGGTTGTCATGCTCACGGGGCGGCCCCTTGTGCCAGCCATCGGGCCACGCTCTGGGCGTCGGCTTCACTGATGGATTGCGCCGGCATGGGGATCGCCCCCCATACACCTTGCCCGCCCGAACGGATCTTGGTGGTCAGGTAAGCCGCTGCATCAGCCTGGGACCTGTATTTTCCGGCAACCTCGCGCCAGGAAGGCCCCACCAGCTTGCTGTCCGCAGCATGGCAAGCGACACAGACATTTTTTTGCAGCAGCGGCATCACATCGCCCGAGCGCAAGGCACCCTCGGCAGCGGCAGCCACGGCTGGCGCAACAGCACGGGGCGAGACCGCAGCTGCCGTCGCAGCTCCACGCGTAGGACCAATGCCCCGGGTCTGGTCTGCCAGATTGCCGTGGGCATTGCGCGCGTAGTCGGGGATCAGGCTGGCCACCTTGGGCTCGGTGCGGCAGTTGTTCATGCAGGCCGACCCTTGGGCATCCGGCTTGCGCGAGCCGCCAAACTCCGGCCCCGGCCACATGCCGTGGACCGCTGTGGTTCCATCGCGGTTGGGCAGGCGCTTTTGTACCTGCGGCATGTTGGACTGTGTCAGCGTGAAATCGTCCGGCACCACATTGCCCAGGTTGAGCATGTAGGCGAGCACGGCATACACATCATCTGCAGACAATGACTTGGGTGCCGTCCAGGGCATGGCGCGGTTGATGTAGTCCCACAGCGTTGAAAGCTGCGATGCCTTCATCAGGGTTGTGCGTGACGGTGTGTTGGTGCCCAGCTGCAAGGCCGCCACCCGACCGGCTTGCACATCCCTGGCCGTCGTGTGGCCGATCAGCGGCGTGAAAACATCATTGCTTTCACCAAAGGCCCCATGACATGAAGCACACTGCGCCTCCCAGACCTGTTCACCGCGCTTGACACTGCCCTGCCCCGGCGGCAGCCCCTTGAAGTCGGGTCGTACGTCGATGTCCCAGGCCTTGACTTCAGCTGCCGTGGCTGCGCGGCCCACGCCTTCGAAGCGTGAAGGCTGCGCCGCAACCAGGGCAGCGGCCAGCGAACCAGCCAGCAGAACCATCAGCTTAGGAAAGCTGCACATTTCGCACCTCCCCGCCCGCTTCCACCAGCCAGGTCTGGATGGCGTTGTTGTGATAGATGTTGCGTGTGCCACGAACCCGGCGCAGCTCGGTATAGGTAGGCTGGATGTGGCCGGAGTCATCTGTCGCCCGACTCATCAGCAGGGCCGGTTTGCCGTCCCATGACCAGTCGCAATTGAAGCGTGTGAGGCATTTGTCCAGAACGGGGCCTTCCAGACGCGCGGGCCTCCAGTTGCGCCCGCCGTCGGCGGATACATCCACCCGGCGCACCTTGCCCCGCCCGCTCCAGGCCAGCCCGGTGATGTTGGTAAAACCCTTGTCCAGCAGCATCTGGCCGCCGCTGGGCGAGGTGATTACGCTCTTGACCTCCTGGATGCTGGTGTACTGGCGATGCTGGCCGTCGGGCATCAGGTCCATGTAATGGATGGATTCGTCCTTCGTGCCATAGGCCATGTCACCCAGCTCGATGCGCCGCAGGTATTTCACCCAGCTCACACCCTGTACCCCTGGCACGACCAGTCGCAGCGGGTAGCCGTTCTCCGGCCGCAGCATTTCGCCGTTCTGCCCGTAGGCAACCAGCACTTCGCCGCTCATGACCAGGCTCATGGGAATGGTGCGCGTCATGCCTGAGCCGTCGGCGCCTTCGGCCAGGATGAATTTGCCACGCTTGAGGTCAGCGCCGCACATTTCCAGCAAAGTGCGCAGCGGCACGCCGGTGAATTCGCTGCACGAAATCATGCCGTGGGTGTACTGCACCGTCGGCACAGCGACATTGCCCCATTCCATGCCGGTGTTGGCACCGCACTCGATGAAATGCATGCGGCTGACCGGTGGCAACCGCATCAGTTCGTCCATGGTGAAGACCATGGGACGCTTGAGCATTTTTTCGTCGCTGCCGTTGATCATCAGGCGGTGCAGGCTGGGGTCGATGTCCCACCAGCCCTGGTGATGGCGTTCAAAGTGCAGCCCGCTGGGGGTGATGATGCCGAACAGGCCCTGCAGCGGACAGAAGCTGACACTGGACTGGCTGACCCGCGTCAGCCCCGGGCTCTCGCGGCGCTGCAGGTTTTTCTCCCACACGCTGGGCAGGCCATAACCGCGCGCCGCAACGGCCTGCCCAAGCGACTTGCTGTGGTCGGGCAGGTTCAGGATGGCGGGGTCACCGGCCGGCGTCGTCTGGGCCGCTACCGCGCCCGCCGCCGAAGCCAGAGCCGCCGCCAGAAAACCACGGCGGCCGGCATGGACCTCCCGGATCTGTTCGCGGCTGAGGAAGTTCTCCGGCGCGCGCCGGACGAATCGGTTCATTGCCATAGTCAACCCACCGCCTTTCCCAACAGGCGCTCGGACGGCGGCAACTGCAGCGGTTCGTCCACCTCGATCGCGATCTGGGTACAAACGGCCCGGCACAGCGTGACGGCCTTTTCGCTTTGCACCCGGTAGATGACCTGGGTGCCGTCCTTGCGCTTGGCAAGAACCCCGCTGCGATACAGCACGTTCAGGTGCTGCGAAAGGTTGGGCTGGGTGGTGTCGATTTTTTCAAGCAGTTGGGTGACGGTTCGCTCGCCATCGCACAACGCACTGAGAATGCGCAGGCGCATCGGCGTCGCCAGCACGCCAAAAAGTTCGGCCGCAAGCTCGAACACACGCACCGATTCGGCGTGGTCTGCGGCCTGGATCATGGGTTCCATATTGTCAATGCATATATAAGCAATGACGAATATTAGTTTCCTCCCACTCTTCACCGCCTCAGTAGATACCCGCGCTCAATGCGCAACCAGGTCCCGAATCTGCTGCAACGCAGCAGGATCTTCGATGGTCGTCAGATCCCCGGCGTCACGTCCTTCGCACACGGCCTGTATCGCCCGGCGCAACAGCTTGCCGCTGCGTGTCTTGGGCAGTACCGTCACAAAGTGCACGCGTGCCGGGCGGGCCACGGCACCCAGCTGCTCGTCCACCACTTTCATGATGGCGCCCTCGAGCTTGAGCCTGGCTGCGTCATCGCCGAGCGCGGATGCGTCCTTTGGCACCACAAAAGCCATGGCGACCTGGCCCTTGAGTGCGTCGGCCACGCCAACCACCGCGACTTCGGCAACATTGGGATGACTGGAGATGCTTTCCTCGATCTCACGCGTTCCCAGGCGATGGCCGGCAACGTTGATCACGTCGTCGGTGCGGCCAAGGATGTAGTAGTAGCCGTCCTTGTCCCGGATACCCCAGTCGAAAGTCGAGTACACAAGCTTGTCCGGGATGCTCTTCCAGTAGGTGTTGACGAAGCGCGCGTCGTCTTTCCACACTGTCTGCATGAAGCCCGGAGGGGTCGGCCCCTCGATGACAACCACGCCCTTCTGGTCCGGCGCCGTCAGTTCTTCGCCGGTGTTTTCATGCAGCAGCTTCACGTTGTAGCCATACATGGGCACACCGGGACTGCCGAACTTGCTCGGCATTTTCTCCACACCATTGGCAATGGTCAGGATCGGCCAGCCGCTTTCGGTCTGCCAGTAGTTGTCGATGATCGGCTTGCCCAGGCTGTCGCTGATCCAGCGGGCCGTGGGTTCGTCCAGCGGCTCGCCGGCCAGGAACAGGGCCCGCAGGCTCGAGAGGTCGTATTTCTTGAGGAAGGCCGGGTCCTGCTTCTTGAGCACGCGCACTGCCGTCGGCGCGCTGAACATCGACGTGACCTTGTACTTTTCAAC
>CAZUJD010000245.1:0-4704 GCA_964620025.1 uncultured Ramlibacter sp.
CCAGGCCGACGGGACCTTTGTCGGTGTACTTGAAGGTGCGTCCGGCCTGGGCAATGCGGTCAATCCAGGCCTTGAGCTGGCTGGGGATGGAGAAGTTGTACAGCGGTGCACCGATCACAACCACGTCGGCCGCCAGGAACTGGCTGACCAAAGCTTCTGACACGGCGTTTTCCCGTCGTTGCACATCACTCAGGTTGGCCGCATCGGCGGGCACGCGAAAGCCCAGCGATTCGGCGGACAGGTGACTGGGGGCGCTGGTGGCCAGGTCCAGGTGGTCCACCACCGTGCCGGGGTGGGTGGCGCGCCATTGCGCGGCAATGCGCTCGGTCAATTGGCGGGACACCGATGCAGCGCCCAGGATGCTCGAATCAATGTGCAGCAGTTTCATGACTTTCTCCGTTGGGTTGACCGCAAGTCGCGGCGATGAATAGATTGTGCGGATGGGTCAATTAATTGATAAGACGTCAAATCTGCGATAGATTGTTCTAATTTTGTTGCCAATAGAGGCCTCCATGCAGGATTTAAATGACATGCTGTATTTCGCCGAAGTGGTGGACCGGGGCGGTTTTGCGGCTGCCGGGCGGGCGTTGGGCATTCCCAAATCCCGGCTGTCACGACGGGTGGCCGAACTGGAGGCGCGCCTGGGTGTGCGCTTGATGCAGCGCACCACGCGAAAACTCTCGCTGACCGAGGCTGGCGAGCGCTACCACCGCCACTGCGCGTCCATGCGCGACGAGGCGGCGGCCGCCGCCGAAGCCGTGGCCCAGGTGCAGGCGGAGCCACGAGGCACCATCCGCGTGGCCTGTCCGGTGACGCTGGCGCAGACCACCGTGGGCCCGGTGCTGCCGGTGTTCCTGGCGCGCTACCCCCAGGTGCGCGTGGACATGCGGGTGAGCAACCGGGTGGTGGACCTGGTGGAAGAGGGCGTGGACGTAGCGCTGCGCGTGCGCACCACGCTGGATGACAGCGGCAGCCTGGTGGTCAAGAACCTGGGCCAGACGCACACACTGCTGGTGGGCAGCCCGTCGCAACTGGCGCGGCAGGGTCGCCCGCGCACGGTGGACGACCTGGACAAGCTGGATACAGTAGCCATGTCTGCCGTGGACGGGCGGGCCACCTGGCAGCTGGTGGGGCCGGGCGGGGCGGTGCACTCTTTCACCCACCAGCCGCGCTATGTCGCTGATGACCTGCTCACGCTCAAGCTGGCGGTGGTGCGCGGTGCAGGCATTTGCGCCTTGCCCGACTACATGTGTCGCGAGGAGGTGACCGACCGCAGGCTGGTCGAGGTGCTTCCCGGCTGGGCGCCGCGCCCCGGTGTGCTGCATGCGGTGTTTCCGTCGCGCAGGGGCATGGCGCCGGCCGTGCGCCGGTTCCTGGACTTTCTGGGCGAACGAGCCACTATTGAGGGGCTGGCTTCACCTGTGGCGGGGCTGAAATAGCGCACGGGTAAGGTTGGTTCCCGCCATACGACAGGACGCCATGAAAAAAGCCATTCTGCTGACCATTACCCACGCTGCCACACTGGCCGCCGGCTTTGCGCTGGGGGTTTATTTTTTGCCCATTCTTGCAGCGCCGCCGCCACCGGCGCAATCCCAGTTGGACGCCGCTGCGCAGCAGGCGGCTTACCGAACCAGCTTTCGCCGTGACCTGCCGGGCAGTGATGCGCTGCATTGGGGAGAGGGCAGTGTCAGTGTCAGCGCCAGGCAGGTGGCCCACCAGGGCCGTCTGGCACCTGGGCCGGCGTACCGCCTTTACCTGACACCGCGGTTTGTCGACACCGGCGAGGCCTTTCTGCGACTCAAGTCCCAATCGGTGGCCCTGGGTGACGTGAAGTCTTTTGACGGCTTCATCGTGCCAATACCCGTGGGGGTGGAACTGGCGCAGTACCAGGGGGTGCTGATTTGGTGTGAGGCTTTCCAGCGTTTCATCACGGCCGCACCTTTGCGCTGATGCGGCATAAGCAAACAACCCATAAACAAACAACCATATATTCGTTTGAGTTTTAAAGGTCGCTCCCCACAATGCTTTTGAGCATTAAAGGAGCGACTTCATGGCGACGCTGATCATCGTGCCCGGCTGGCGCGACTCCGGTCCCGGCCACTGGCAAAGCCTGTGGGCCGAGCGGCTGGCCGGCGCGCGCCGCGCGGTGCAGGACGACTGGATCACGCCCACACGCGCGGCCTGGGTAGGCTCGCTGGCGCGCCAGATCAGCGAGGCGCCCGGCCCGGTGGTGATTGCCGCCCACAGCCTGGGCTGCATTGCCACTTCGCACCTGCCGCCCGAGGCAGCACGGCGTATCCAGGGCGCGCTGTTGGTGGCGCCCGCCGACCCGGAGCGCCGCGCCATCCTGAACGACTTTGCCCCCGTGCCATTTGCGCCGCTGCCGTACCGCAGCATCGTGGTGGGCAGCACCAACGACCCGTATTGCCCGGTGCGCCTGGCCGGTGCCTATGCGCGCGCCTGGGGCAGTGAATTCGTGCGTCTGCCGGGGGCAGGGCACATCAACATCGAATCCGGCCATGGCGAATGGCCGCTGGGGCTGGCGCTGCTGCAGTCGCTGGCAGACGCCCCGATCCCTTCCGTTTTGCAACCCCTCGAAACCGCATGAAAACCCGACTCAAGACCCTGCTGGCCGCCCTGGCGCTCGCATCCAGCGGCATCGCCGCCGCCCAGACGCTGCTCAATTCGTCCTACGACGTGTCGCGCGAGTTCTACAAGGACTACAACGCAGCCTTTGTGGCGCATTACAGGAAGACCACGGGCAAGGACGTGAAGGTGGACCAGTCGCACGGTGGCTCCAGCGCACAGGCGCGTGCCGTGGGCGACGGGCTGGACGCTGACGTGGTGACGTTCAACACCACCACCGACATCGACTTCCTCGCGGGCCGCGGCGTGGTGGCGCAGGACTGGGCCAAGCGCTTTCCCAACGGCGCGTCACCCACCACGTCGACCATGCTGTTCCTGGTGCGCAATGGCAACCCCAAGGGCATCAAGGACTGGGACGACCTGGTCAAGCCTGGCGTGAGCGCGGTGGTGGTCAACCCCAAGACCGGCGGCAACGGCCGCATGGCCTATCTGGCCGCCTGGGCCTATGTGCGCAAGACGGGCGGCACCGACGCCCAGGCCGCTGAGTTCGTGGCCAGGCTGTTCAGGAACGTGCCGGTGCTGGCGCGTGGTGGCCGTGATGCCACATCAGTCTTCCTGCAGCGCAACATCGGCGACGTGCTGGTGACGTTCGAGTCGGAAGTGCTGTCGGTGGACCGCGAGTTCGGCGCTGGCAAGGTGGACGCCATTCACCCGTCGGTCAGCATCATTGCCGAGAACCCTGTGGCTGTTGTGGAGCGCACCACGGCCAAAAAGGGGTCTGGCGAGCTGGCCCGCGCCTACCTGGATTACCTGTATTCCGACGAGGCGCAAGAGATTGCGGCCAAGCATGCGCTGCGCCCGCGCTCGCCCGCCGTGCTGAAGAAGTACGCCAGCACCTTCAAGCCGCTGACTTTGGTGCCGGTGTCTGAATACTTTGGCTCGCTGGCAGAGGCACAGAAAGTGCACTTCAACGACGGCGGCCAGTTCGACAAAATCTACACCGTGAAATGAACCACCCCCGAAGCGCCTTCGGCGCCTCCCCCTCAAGGGGGCGCCACCAGCGGCCCGGCAAAGCCGGTTCCGCGGTGGCCCTGGCCTGGCGCAACTTCATTCCAGTGAGGACTCCATGAACCTGTCTTTCATTTCACGCACCGCCGCAGGACTGTTGGCAACCACCGCCGCCTTTGCCCACGAGGGCCACGGCCTGGCGGGCACCCACTGGCATGCCAGTGACACCCTGGGCTTTGTCGTGGTGGCGGCACTGGCCGTGGTGGCCGTGTGGCTGTCACGCAAGTGAGGCGGCCATGATCCCCGGCGAACTTCTCACTGACGGCGGCGAGCACACGCTCAACCCCGGCCGGCGCACCGTCACGGTCGTGGTGCACAACACCGCCGACCGGCCCATCCAGGTCGGCTCCCATTACCACTTTGCCGAAACCAACGGCGCCCTGAGCTTTGACCGCGATGCGGCGCGGGGCATGCGGCTGAACATCGCCTCGGGCACGGCCGTGCGATTTGAACCCGGCCAGCAGCGCACAGTGGAGCTGGTGGACTACAGCGGCGCACGCGTGGTGTACGGCTTTCGCGGACTCGTTCAAGGACAACTCTGATGGCTACGATCGGACGCCGCGCCTACGCGGAAATGTTTGGGCCCACCCGGGGGGACCGGCTGCGCCTGGCCGACACCGGCCTGGTGGTGGAAGTGGAAGAAGACTACACCCTGCGCGCCGGCGGCTACGGTGAAGAGGTGAAGTTCGGCGGCGGCAAGACCATCCGCGACGGCATGGCGCAGTCGCAGCGCACGCGTGAACAGGGCGCGATGGACTGCGTGCTGACCAACGCCCTGATCATCGACCACTGGGGCATCGTCAAGGCCGACATCGGCCTGAAGGGCGGGCGCATCGCGGCCATTGGCAAGGCTGGCAACCCCGACACCCAGCCGGGCGTGGACATGATCATCGGCCCCGGCACCGAAATCATCAGCTGCGAAGGCAACATCGTCACCGCGGGCGGCATCGACAGCCACATCCATTTCATCTGCCCGCAGCAGATCGAGGAAGCGCTGATGTCCGGCGTGACCACCATGCTGGGCGGCGGCACCGGGCCGGCCACCGGCAC
>CAZUJD010000246.1:0-4698 GCA_964620025.1 uncultured Ramlibacter sp.
CGCCTTCCTGCGCCGCTGCTTCTTCCACTACATCAAGTTCCCCGACGCCGACACCATGCGCCAGATCGTGGACGTGCACTTCCCCGGCCTGAAGAAAGAGCTGCTCACGGCCGCCATGAAGACGTTCTACGACGTGCGCAACCTGCCGGGCCTGAAGAAAAAGCCCAGCACGTCCGAGCTGCTGGACTGGCTCAAGCTGCTGGTGGCCGAAGACATTCCGCTGGACGCGCTGCAGAGCAAGGACGACAAGGTGGCTGTGCCGCCGCTGGTGGGTGCCCTGCTGAAGAACGAGCAGGACGTCACACTGTTTGAAAAACTCGTCTTCATGCAGCGGCACAATCGCTGAGCATGATGCCCCCGCGTTCGCTCACTTCATGTAGCTCTTTGCCCCCCAGAGGGGCCCCAGCCGCCTTGGGGTGGCCCGGCGGCGGCTGGCTATGAACAAGGCATTGCTCGAAGGCCTGTCGGACGCCATCGGATTTCTCGGTGGCGCCTTGCTGGGCTTCTGGCTGGGCCAGGTGCTCGGCTTTGACATCTTCAAGCCCGGCTATACCAACGCCACCATTGCAGGCGTCGTGCTGGTAGGCCTGGGCAGCGGCCTGGGCCTGCAGCTGGCACGTCACTGGCGGCGCAAACGGGCCGGAATTTCCAAGGATTGACACTGGCCATGGCCTTTGTAGAACCCGTACAACTGACTGATCGTGGCATCGCGCTGGTGCCACTGGACCTGTCCCACGAAGCCGGACTGGCAGCAGCTGCCGCCGATGGCGAGCTTTGGAACCTGCGGATCACCTCGGTGCCCGAGCCCGGCCAGACGCGCAAATACATTGAAGACGCGCTGAAGATGCGCGAGGACGGCAACCGCTTTGCCTTCGCCGTCACGGACGAAGCCTCCGGCACCGTGCTGGGCACGACCAGCTACCACGACATCCTGCCCGCCGTGAAGCGCGTGGAGATTGGCTACACCTGGTACGCCAGGCGTTGCCAGCGCACCCACGTCAACACGACCGCCAAGCTGCTGATGATGGGGCACGCGTTTGACACGCTGGGCTGCCTGGTGGTGGGCTGGCGCACCGACAATTTCAACTTCGCGTCGCAAGCTGCCATCGAGCGTCTGGGTGCCAGGAAGGACGGCGTGATCCGCGGTCACGCCCTGCGCCGCGACGGCACCATCCGCGACACCGTGATGTACAGCATGCGCTGCGGCGAATGGCCCGAAGCAAAGGCCCAGCTTCTGTACCTGCGCGACCGCCCGCGCGCCTGACCCCCTTGAGGAGACCGCGATGCTGATCGATTTCTTCTACACCCTGCGCAGCGCCAAGCTGCCCGTTTCGGTCAAGGAATACCTCTCGCTGCTGGAGGCGATCAAGGCCGGTGTGGTGGGGCCCAACAGCGACGACAGCTACAAGATCGACGACTTCTATTACCTGAGCCGCACTGCGCTGGTGAAGGACGAGAAGCACTACGACAAGTTTGATCGCGCCTTCGCCGCGTACTTCAAGGGCGTGGAGATGATCGCGGACTTCACCAAGGATGTGCCGCTGGAATGGCTGCGCAAGAACCTGGAGCTGGAGCTGTCGCCCGAGGAAAAGGCCAAGATCGAGAAAATGGGCTGGGACGAGCTCATGGAAACGCTGAAAAAGCGCTTTGAAGAGCAGAAAGAACGCCACGAAGGCGGCAACAGGATGATCGGCACGGGTGGCACCAGCCCTTTTGGGGCCTATGGCTTCAACCCGCAGGGCATCCGCATCGGCCAGGACAAGGGCCGCAACAAGAGCGCGGTCAAGGTCTGGGACCAGCGGGCGTACAAGGACTACGACGACCAGCAGGAACTGGGCACGCGCAACATCAAGGTGGCACTGCGCCGCCTGCGCAAGTTCGCCCGTGAAGGCCACGAGGACGAACTGGACCTGGACGACACCATCCGCAGCACGGCAGCCAACGCCGGCTGGCTGGACATCAAGATGCGCCCCGAGCGCCACAACAACGTGAAGGTGCTGCTGCTGATGGACGTGGGCGGCACCATGGACGAACACATTGCCCGGGTGGAAGAAATGTTCTCGGCCGCCAAGACCGAGTTCAAGCACATGGAGTTTTATTACTTCCACAACTGCGTATACGACTTCATGTGGAAGAACAACCGCAGGCGCTTCAGCGAGAAATTCGCCACCTGGGACATCATCCGCAAGTACAACAAGGACTACAAGCTCATCTTCATCGGCGACGCCACCATGAGCCCCTACGAGATCCTTCAGCCCGGCGGCAGCGTGGAATACAACAACGAGGAAGCCGGCGCCGAATGGCTGCAGCGCCTGACCAACGCCTTCCCCAAGTTCGCCTGGATCAACCCCGAGCCGCAGGGCGTATGGCAATACCGCCAGAGCATCAGCGTGATCCAGCAGCTGGTGAACAACCGCATGTTCCCTCTGACCCTCAAGGGCCTGGAAGAGGCCATGCGGATGCTCAGCAAATAGCACCTGCCAGCACTGGACGCTCCCGACCTGTTGAATTACGCTGTGCCGCAAAGGGGATCAATTTGGGCAGCCATTCAACCAGGACATCGCCGTGCCTAACCGGCCGCTAGAAGACCCCGCCTTTCGGCCCGGCGGCGAGCGCTTCGCCCAGTACGGTCTGATGGCACTGGCCGTGCTCGGCATCACGCTGGCCGCCATTTCCACCTACTTCAATGTCCGGTATGACCGTGAACTGACCGTGCAGGCCACGTACCGGCTGACCCAGTCGCTGGCGGACAGCATTGAGCACCACGTGGTGGCAACGCTGCGGGATGCCGGCAATGCCGCCACATCCGTGGCGCTGCTGGTGGAACAGTCGGGTGGCCTGCAGGCCTTCAAATCGCCCGGCCAGTTGCAGGCCCACCTCAAACGCCAGCTGTCAGACGACAAATCAACGGCCCGCCTGGTGGCGCTGGACGCCAGGGGTCACCTCGTGGCGGAGTCGTCTGGTATCGCCAGGCCCGAGCAGGCAGACTCTCCCGACGCCAGCTTCCTGTGGCACCAGCAAAATCCCGCGCTGACACAGCTGTATCTGGGAGTGCCTCGGCGCAGTCGTGCGGGTGACGAGATGGTCCTGCCCTATTCGCGCACCATCATGGGGCCCGGCGGGTCATTTGGCGGCGTGATCGTGGCCGAAGTCCGCATTTCCCACTTCGTCACGCTGTACAACTCCATCACAAGCCTGCACAAGGGCGCGATCATGGTCCAGACCAGCAACGGGATGGTGTTGATGCACGCACCGCTGGACGAGAAAACGCTGGGCAGCCGGGGGCCGCGCGCCGACGAGTTCCTGGCCCTGACCGTCGGCAACATGGGCGACCTCGAATTCACGCCGGCACGCGACGGCGTCCCACGCCTGTTTTCCTGGCGGCGCATGAACGAACACGCCCTGATGATCATCGTGGGCATAGAGAAGGAAGCCGTGCTCGCCCCCTGGCGCGGCCGCATGTATACCCGGGTGCTGCTGGTAGGCGCCGCCTGCCTGCTGGTGCTGCTGCTGGCCACGGCGTTGATGCTGTACCTGCGGCGGCTGGAGCAAAGCCGCATGGACCTTCTGGCCAGCGAAAACAGGTTCTGGGCCGCGATGGAAAACGACACCATCGGCGTGGCCGTTCTGGGGCTTGATGGCCAGTGGCTGCGGGTCAACCGGATGCTTTGCACCATGCTGGGCTACACCCGTGAAGAGCTGCTGGCCCAGCCCTCGGCCAGTCTCACGGCGCAGCGGGACCGACCCTATCGTTCAGCCCTGCTCGAGCAGCTGGCCCAAGGCCAGCTGCAGGCGGTGGACCAGGAAAAATACATGCTGCACAAGGACGGCCATGAGGTGCTCATGCAGGTACACACCATGGTGCTGCGTGACGCGGCAGGCCGCCCGACCCACCTGATGTCCCACGCCCAGGACATCACCGAGCGCAAACAGGCCGAGGCCAGGATCCGCGAGCTGAACCAGACGCTGGAGCGGCGTGTGGAAGAAAGGACCCTGGAGCTCACACGTGCCAACCAGGACCTGGAAGCCTTATCCTATTCTGCCGCGCATGACCTGCGCGGCCCGCTGGAGCGGCTGTCCATGTATGTGGACGTACTGGCCCGCGAACTGGACGGCAGCCAGCCCAATGTGGCCCGGCGACTGGACGCGATCAAGCGGCAGGCCACCCAGATGACCGCGCTGGTATCCGATCTGCTGGCCCTGGCGCAAACCAGCCGCAAGCCGCTGCGGCCCATGGCCGTTCCATTGAACCTGGTAGTGCAGGAAGCCCGGGAACAGCTGTCCCTGCAGGCAGAAGGGCGCCGCGTGGAATGGGTCATCGCCCCCCTGCCCACGGTCTGGGCAGACCACGGACTGTTGCGCGAGGTGCTCGTCAACCTGCTGGGCAATGCGCTGAAATACTCGCGCGGGCGGGACCCGGCCCGCATTGAAGTCGGCACCGAGCCTTCGCAGCAGGCCAATGAAGCAACGATTTTCATCAGGGACAACGGCGCCGGCTTCGACATGAACTACGTGAGCGACATCTTCGTGGCGTTTCGCCGCCTGCATTCAGTTTCCGAATTTGAAGGCTCAGGCATCGGCCTGGCCATCGTGCACCGCATCATCGAACGCAGTGGCGGCCGCATCTGGGCGGAAGGCGCTCCCAACCAGGGAGCGGTCTTCCGGTTCACCCTGCCCGTCCTGGCCGAATAGAATCGA
>CAZUJD010000247.1:0-4655 GCA_964620025.1 uncultured Ramlibacter sp.
TCCTCGGTGATGGGGTTCATGGCGACCTGTTTCATGTCAGTCACGGTGTTCATCGGGTACTTCAATTTCGCCTTCAAAAACGGTGGTGGCGGGACCGGTCATCAACACGGGCTGGCCCATGCCCGCCCACTCAATGGTCAGGCGCCCGCCGCGGGTTTGCACATCCACCCGATTGTCCAGCAGCCCCAGACGGATGCCGGCAACCGCGGCCGCGCAGGCGCCGGTGCCGCAGGCCAGCGTTTCGCCCACGCCACGCTCAAAAACGCGCAACCGGACCTGAATGCGGCTCACAACCTGCATGAAACCAGCATTGACGCGGTTGGGAAACCGCGGATGCCGTTCAATCAGGGCGCCCTGCTCGTCCACAGGCGCGGTGTCAACGTTGTCCACCAGTTGAACCGCATGGGGATTGCCCATGGACAGGATGGCGACGCTGACCTGCGCAGCCTGGGCCGAAGTATCCAGCCCAAGCGGCCAGGTCTGCCAGCCACCATGCGGCTGCGGATCCAAGCCTGCGGCGTCAAACGGGACAGCTGCGGGCTCGAATACAGGTGCGCCCATGTCAACTGTCACGCGTCCGTCCGGGTTCAGGCGCGGCTCGATCACGCCTGACAGCGTGCGCACCTTGACGGTGCGGCTGCTGCTCAGGCCCTTGTCGTACACAAATCGGGCAAAGCAGCGGGCACCGTTGCCACACTGCTCCACCTCGCCGCCATCCGCGTTGTGGATCACGTACTCAAAATCAATGCCGCTTGCCGGTGAGGGACGAACCGACAGGATCTGGTCGGCGCCAACGCCAAAGTGCCGGTCAGCCAGGAAACGGTACTGGGCCGGCGACAGGTTGAACCGTCCGCGGGTTTCATCCAGCACGACGAAATCGTTGCCTGCGCCCTGCATCTTGGTGAAGCGGATTTGCATGGGACGGATTATCGCCCGCGCCATGCCGATAATGCCGGGATGGTCCGCCCTATCCAACTGCTGCATCCCCATCGTGAGCCCGTGGCCACGCGTCCGGCCGCCACCGTCCTGCTTCTGCGCGACGGCCCTGACGGGGTTGAAGTGCTCATGACCCGCCGCTCGGCCACCGCCAGCTTCGCACCTGGCGCCTATGTGTTCCCCGGGGGCGGCATTGATGCGGCCGACGCCGCAGCGCACGGTGACGCAGCGCGCCGTCCCGGACAGAGCGAACTGCACCTGACGCAAGCCATCGCAGCCATCCGCGAGAGCTTCGAGGAACTGGGCATCCTGCTGGCCCGCCATGCCGACGGCCGTCCGGCCGGCTCGGCCGATGTGGCCGCCCTGGACCGCAAGGCGCCTTTTGCGGTCCAGTGCCGCGCGCGCGGACTGATCCTGGCAGCGGACGATGTCTTTGTTCTGGCCCACTGGATCACCGACCGCGACCTGCCGCGGCGCTTTGACGTTCCGTTCCTGGTGGCCCGGATGCCGGATGACCAGCAACCTGTGGCCGACGAAGCCGAGCAGTTCGAGCCCGTCTGGGTGCGCCCCGCTGACGCCCTGAAACGGCACGAGGCCGGCCAGTTCTTCATGATCTTCCCGACCATCCGTACGCTGGAGCGGCTGCAGCACTTTGCCAGCGTGGATGCCGTGCTGGCGGCCTGCGCCAGCGAGCAGCCGCTGTGGACAAGCTGTCCGCGCGCCGGCCTGCTGGCCGGTGCCGAGGTCCGCTACATGGAACATGAAATGGCCTACGGCGAGCTGGCGCTGGTCTGTCCCGACGGCCAGATGCTGCACCACCTGGACTGGCACACCGACCAGCCGGTGCCCCTGCTGAAAAACGTCCAGCGCCTGACAGCGCCCAACCCCGGCGTGATGACCGGGCCCGGCACCAACAGCTACCTCATCGGCGATCCGGACAGTGGCTACATTGCCGTCGATCCGGGTCCGGAAGATCCACAGCACGTGCAGCGGTTGTGGCGCGCCGCTGGCGGCGACATCCGCTACATCATCTGCACGCATTCGCATCCCGACCATTCTCCTGGCGCAAAACCCCTGCAGGCACTGTGTCAAGGCAAACCGCCCATCCTGGGCCTGGCGTCCGCGCCGACAGCCCGCGCAGCTAGCCAGTTCAGTCCTGACCGGCCCCTGGCAGACGGTGAACGCGTCAGCCTGTCAGGTGCCGGCGCCCGGCACACCCTGCTGTGTGTGCACACACCGGGCCACGCGGCCAACCACCTGTGCCTGGTGTTGCTGGAAGACGGCCTGCTTTTCTCGGGCGATCACATCCTGAACGGCAGCACGACCATCGTGGATCCGCCCGACGGCAACATGACCGACTACCTGGAGTCGCTGGACAAGCTGGGCGCGGCCTGCGCAGCGCATGGCATTGAATTCATCCTGCCGGCCCATGGCTACGTACTGGGCTCGGCGCCCCAGGCCATTGCGCAACTCAAGTCACACCGCCTCAAGCGCGAAGCACGCGTGCTGGCGGCCATGCAGGCACGGCCCGGCGGGTCCATGGAGGAGTGGGTCGCACTGGCCTACGACGACGTGCCCCCCCGCATGTGGCCGGTGGCCCAGCGTTCGCTGCTGGCCCACGTGCAGCGCATCCAGGCCCTTCAGGGCAATCCATGACGGCGGCCGGCGAGCCGGTACGCCTGGCCAGGCGTGTGGCTGAACTCAAGGGCTGTTCCCGCAGTGAAGCCGAACGCTACATAGAAGGCGGCTGGGTCACGGTCAACGGCACCGTCATCGAGGTACCGGCCTTTCGGGTGGCCCCCCAACAGGTGGTGGCAGTGGACCCCCATGCCACGCTCATGCTGCTGGGCCCGGTGACGCTGTTGCTGCACAAGCCGACGGGTTACGAAGCCGGGCTGGGTGACGGGCAGGGGCCACAAGGCAGCCGCAGTCGCGGCGCACCAGCAGCCCTGCAATTGCTGACCGCTTCCAACAGGGCCACCAACGATGCCAGCGGTACACGCCTGCTGCAAAAGCACTTCGCCGGACTCAAGGGACTGGCCCCCCTGCCGACCGAAGCGACGGGCCTGGTCGTATTTACCCAGGACTGGCGTGTGGAGCGCAAGCTCACCGAAGACGCCGACCTGATAGAGCATGAAGTCATGGCTGATGTGGGCGGCACGGTGAGCCCGGACCAGTTGCAGCGGCTGTGCCACGGAATGAGCTTCAACGGCCGGGCACTTCCCCCTGCGCGCGTCAGCATCAGCAGCGAGGACGACAGCCGGACACGGTTGCGCTTTGCCATCAAGGGTATACGTCCCGGGCAGATACCGGCCATGTGCGACGCCGCAGGCCTGCGCCTGCAATCGCTGATCCGGTTGCGCCTGGGTCGTGTGGCGCTGGGCGGACTGGCACCCGGACAATGGCGCTATCTGACGCCTCACGAGCGTTTCTGAGCCGGCCCGCGCGCCGGAAAAAGTGTGAAGCCAGCCGTAAGCCGGATTCTGTGCACCGGGGTTGCCCCCGGCGTGACCGCCATTACTCTGGGCCGCCTGTTGCCAGACGGCTCGGTGCTACCTACCCGCCAGCTCTGCGGAGCCACATCAACGCTGGCCTACTTGGTATTGCTGCGCGTAGAGATTGCCCGTTTCACCCGGACTTAACCGGCTCGTCTCTGTTGCTCTGATCCTCACCTCACGGTGGACAGGTGTTACCTGCTACGCTGCCCTGTGCAGTCCGGACGTTCCTCCAGTGCCGTGTTTCCACGATCGCACCAGCGGCGGTCTGGCTGACTTCACCAGAGTATTATCGCCGCCTGCTTGATCAATACGAGCCGCCATGATCCGGATCACCGAAATCAAACTGCCCCTGTCCGAGGCAGAACACCCTGACGCCGCCCTGCGCGCGGCCTGCCAGGGCCTGCTGGGCGTGCCTGCACCGGCCCTGAAGGACATCCACGTCTTCAAGCGCAGCTTCGATGCCCGCAAGGCCGAACTGGCGGCGGTGTTTATCGTGGACGTCACCCTGGCCGACCCGGCGCAGGAAGCCACGCTGCTGGCCAGGTTTGACAGGCATCCTCACATCGGGCCTGCTCCCGACATGGCCTGGCGGGCGCCCGTGAAGGCACCGGCCGACCTGCCGTTGCGTCCGGTGGTGATTGGCTTTGGCCCCTGCGGCATTTTTGCGGCTCTGGCCCTGGCCCAGATGGGGTTCAGGCCCATCGTGCTGGAGCGCGGCAAACCGGTGCGGGAGCGCACGAAGGACACCTGGGGACTGTGGCGAAAAAATGTTCTCAATGCCGAAAGCAATGTGCAGTTCGGCGAGGGGGGCGCAGGTACCTTCAGCGATGGCAAGCTTTACAGCCAGATCAAGGACCCCCGCCACCTGGGCCGCAAGGTGATGCACGAGTTCGTGAAAGCCGGCGCACCCGAAGAAATCCTGTACGTGGCGCATCCGCATATTGGCACATTCAAGCTGGTGAAGGTGGTTGAAAACATGCGCGAGCAGATCATCGCCATGGGGGGCGAAATCCGCTTTGAGCAAAGGGTGACCGACGTGCTGCTTGAAAACGGCCACGTCCGAAGCCTTGCGGTGCTGGATCAGGCCACAGGGCAGGCATACGACCTGCGCGCAGATCACGTGGTCATGGCCTTGGGACACAGCTCGCGGGACACCTTCGCCATGTTGTACCGGCGTGGCGTCTACATGGAAGCCAAACCCTTTTCGATCGGCTTTCGCAT
>CAZUJD010000248.1:0-4651 GCA_964620025.1 uncultured Ramlibacter sp.
ACCTGGACATATTTATTGCAAGTAATTGGATGGGCGGTTGGCAAGGCCTTTCCGAACGTAATGTTTCTCCGCACTGACGAGGAGCGACTGCATTGGGTGGGGCAAGCGTTGATTGGCGTCGTCATTACTGCTGCACTCACCAAGGTCGGCACCGTGATGTGGGACGTAATAACTTTTGCTACGCACGGGATAACTCGAAAGTGAGCTTCGCGTTATCCCACTTTGGACCTTGCCCAAACAAGGGTGGCATCGGCGGCGTTCTGAGTACGCGAAATACTGTCAGCCTTTTTTAGCTGTGTCCGCCTGACAGCCACGTCAACACGCCCCGCCCCGCCACCCGCCCACTGGCAAAGCAAGCTGTCAGCAGGTAACCCCCGGTCGGGGCCTCCCAGTCCAGCATCTCGCCGGCGCAGAACACACCGGGCACGTCTTTCAGCATCAGGCCTTCGTCCATCGCCTCAAACGGCACGCCGCCCGCGGTGCTGATGGCCTCATTGATCGGGCGCGCGGCCGCCAGCGTCACGGGCACGGCCTTGATGGTGGCGGCCAGCTGGGCCGGGTCGTTGTAGGCGTCCTTGCCCAGCACCTCGTGCAGCACGGCGGCCTTGATGCCGTCCAGGCCCAGGCGGCTTTTCAGGTGGCTGGACAGCGAGCGCGAGCCGCGCGGGTGTTTCACCTCGGCCAGCACCTGGTCCGCCGTGCGGGCGGGCAGCAGGTCGATGGTCAGTGTGGCCTGGCCGGTGGCGGTGATCTGGTCGCGCAGCCCGGCTGACGCGGCATAGACCAGGCTGCCCTCCAGCCCGGTGGCCGTGGCCACAAATTCGCCCCTTCGTTCAAACACCTGGCCTTGCGGACCGGTGCAGCGGATGGCCACACTTTTGAACGGCTGGCCGGCAAAGCGGCTGGCAAAAAATTCGGTCCAGCCGCCTGCCTTGTCAAAGCCGCAGTTGGCCGGCTGCAATGGTGCCACCGGCACGCCGCGCTGGGCGAGCAGCGGCACCCAGGCACCGTCCGAGCCCAGGCGCGCCCAGCTGGCGCCGCCCAGCGCCAGCACCACGGCGGCGGCGCTGCGGGTGACTTCGCCCTGGGGCGTGGCAAAGCGCAGCATCCCCGCATCATTCCAGCCCAGCCAGCGTTCGCGCATGTGAAAGCGCACGCCCGCCTCTCGCAGGCGGTGCAGCCAGGCGCGCAGCAGCGGCGCAGCCTTCATGTCGGCAGGAAACACCCGGCCCGAGCTGCCCACGAAGGTGCTGATACCCAGGCCCTGCGCCCAGGCGCGCAGTTCGTCCGGTCCAAGGCCGGACAGCAGCCGGGTGACCTGCGGCTGGCGCGCGCCGTAGCGCTGGACAAACTGGGCCAGCGGCTCTGAATGCGTCAGGTTCAGCCCGCCCTTGCCGGCCAGCAAGAATTTGCGGCCCACCGAGGGCATGGCGTCCACCACGTCCACTTGCACACCCGCCTGGGCCAGCACTTCGGCGGCCATCAGGCCGGCCGGGCCTGCGCCCACCACGATCACGTTGTTCATTCAAATGTTCTTCAGTTGGCCCTGCGCCGTGAGGTACGCGGCGCGTACCACGGCCTGCGGGTACGCCGCCTGCACTGCGGCGCGGTAGCGGTTCATTTTGTCCTGCAACCCCGGTTGCAGTTCGGGCCGGGCCGCGCTCTTGTGGTCCAGCACCCACCATTCACCGGTATCGCGCCGGTGTACCAGCCGGTCCAGCCGCAGGGCGTCGCCGCCGTGATGGATCAGCACTTCGTTACCTTGCCAGTCCACCACCGCGCGGTCCCAGGCCCAGGCGCCGTCGCCCGTGAGTATGCGCTGCGCCATGGCGGCGGCTTCGTCGATCTGCTGCGGCCCCAGGCCAAATTCTCGCTGCACCGACAGGCGTTGCGCGGGCGGCCAGCCTCCGGCAGCCGCAGCCGTGCCGGGCACCCACCATTCCAGCAGGCGGTGCATGGCCTTTCCCAGTCGGGCTGCAGGGGTGTCTTCGTCGGCGGCGGGCACGTCGGGTGAGGGGCCGGCGGTCGCAGGCGCGGGCGGCAGCTGGGACATCTGGAAGGTCTCTCCCTGGACCGGTACCGACGGCGCCGCTGCGGTCAACTCGGGCCCCGGCGCCTCGAGCGGCTCGGCCAGCGGCAACAACCGCTGCCACCAGCTGGCCTGCGCGGGCCGATGCGGCTGGGTCGATGACAGCACCAGCCGGCTGCGCGCACGCGTCATGGCCACATACAGGGCGTTGAGTTCCTCGCGCCGGCGGGCGACCTGCTCGGCGGCCAGCGCGTCCACGGTGCAGGCCGGCGGTCGGCTTTCGCTGGCCAGGAAGGCAAAGCGCCGGGGCGCTTCAGCTTCGCCGGGCCATTCCACCAGCACGCTCATGGTGTCGGCCTTGGGCGCCTCGGCGTCGGTGTCCAGCATCAGCACCAGCGGCGCCTCCAGGCCCTTGGCACCGTGTACGGTCAGCAGGCGCACTGTGCCCTCGCCCGCCAGCGCCGGTGCGCGGGCGCCCCCTGCGCGAAGAGCGCGCACCAGCGCATAGGGTGTCAGAAAGCGCCCACCGTCCATCTGCAACGCTGCGCCCAGCAAGGCCCCCAGGTTGGCCACCACCGAGGCGCGCAGCGGCGCGGGCGCAGCAGCGGCAAAACGCGCGGGCACGTCCTGACCCTGGACGGGGTCGTGAAAGATCAGGTCCAGCGCGTCATGCGGCGGCAATGTCTGTACCCACGACTGCCAGCGGGCCAGCACCGCGCCCACACCGGCCAGCGGCGGCGGCAGGCTGGTGTTGTCCCCGGCCTGCAGCAGTTCATACCAGCTCACCGCCTGGTGTTGCGACTGGGCCGCACGCTTCCATCGGGCCAGGTGCGCCAGTGCGCTGTCCGGCAGGCTGAACAGCGGCGATTTCAGCGCCCGCGCCAGAGACAGGTCGTGCGCGGGCGACACCAGCGCGTCCAGCAAGGCCACCACGTCCTGTACTTCGGGTGCTTCACCCAGGTTTTTCTTCTCGGGCTGCACGGCGGCAATGTGCAGGGCGCGCAGCTCGTCCTGCAGTACCGACAGGGGCTCGCGTTTGCGGGCCAGCACCATGATCTGACCGGGCAAGCGGCCCTGCGCCAGTTCCGCCGCGATCCAGCGCGCTGCCTGGCGGCATTCCAGCGTGCGCAGGCTGTCTTCGGGCAAGTCACGCGGGGTGGTCAGGCTGTTGCGCCAGGCCAATGGATCCTGCGCGTCCGTTTCGGCCGATGTGTCGCGTTTGATCTGCGGCAGCCGTTGCACGGCGCCGGCATCGGGCGATTCCGTGGTGTGGTCACGGTAGCCCCCGTAGTCACCGGCAGCCTGGGCCGCGCCCATGGCTTCGTTCACCACGGCCAGCACACGCTGCGCATTGCGATGGGTGTGGTCGCAGCTCAGCAGGTCACCGCCCAGCCCGTGCACCACAAATTGCTGGGCAGCACGGAACACCTGTGGCTCAGCCCGCCTGAAGCGGTAGATGCTCTGCTTGGGGTCCCCCACGATGAAGACGCTGGGGGCCTGCCCGCCCGCACCCGCGTAGCCGGACAGCCAGGCGTTCAGCGCCTGCCACTGCAACGGGTTGGTGTCCTGGAATTCATCGATCAGCAGGTGGCTGACGCGGGCGTCCAGCCGCTCCTGCACCCAGCCGCTGAGCACCGGATCGGACAGCATGACCATCGCGGCACGTTCCACGTCGTTCATGTCGACCCAGCCGCGATCGCGCTTCAGGGCAGAAAACTCTGCGATCAGCAGCCGCGTGAGGCGCGCCATGCGCTGCTGGTGTTGCCAGGCCGCATGCTGATGGGTAGCAGCCCTCAGGCGCGCGGCCAGCGCCTGTGCGCTGGCGATGTCGGGGTTGTCCGCCAGCTTGCCGAACTTGCGCGGCTCGGCCTTTTGAGTGAACAGGGCCGCCAGTACGTCGTCCAGGCTCAAGTGGCCCACCGCCTGCTCCAGCTTGCTGCCCAGCGCCGCGAAGCTGGCCGCTCCCGTGCCCAGCACGCGGGCGGCGTCCAGCAGCACGGCGCGCACTGCAGCGCCCTGCAGGGCCTGCGCGGGTTCGGCCAGCCCGGCCAGCTCGGGGAACTGTTCTCCAAACGGCCGGATCGACGCATCCACCACACCATGCCCGTCGGCCAGCGCAAATTCAACGCGCTTGGCCAGCGCGGCCTCCAGCGCCTTCAGGGTGTTGAAGCGCCCATGGGCGGCCACGGCGTCCATGTAATCACGCCGGGCTTCGGGCGACGCCACCACGGCGGTGTGAAAGCGGCGCCAGACGGCGGCTACCGCGTCCTTGTCGTCCTCCAGCAATTCGTAACTGGTGGGCAGGCCCAACTGTTGCAGCACGGCCAGCGGCGCGTTGCGCAACAGTGCGGCAAACCAGCTGTGAAAGGTGCGCACCTGCACCGGACGGCCCGATTGCAGGAGCGTCCGGTACAGGTCGCGCAGCGGCGCCGTCAGGGCCGGGACAGCCTGTGGAGCAATCCCCCGGATGCGGAGTTCATGCGCCAGCTGCTCGGGCGTGGCCTGGGCAAACGCCTGCAGCCACTGTTGCAGGCGCTGGCGCATCTCGCCGGCGGCCTTTTTGGTGAAGGTAATGGCCAGTATCTCGTGCGGCTGGGCACCTGCCAGCAGCGCGCGCAGCAT
>CAZUJD010000249.1:0-4614 GCA_964620025.1 uncultured Ramlibacter sp.
CATTGAGCCCGAGAGCGCCACGGCCGAGCGGCTGGGCACCAAATGGCTGCAGTCGCTGCTGGATATCCAGCATGAAACGCGCGACGCCGCCGAGTTCTGGGACCACGTCAAGATCGACCTGTTCCCCGACGCGGTGTACGTGTTCACGCCCAAGAGCCAGATCATGGCCATGCCGCGCGGCGCCACCGTGGTGGACTTTGCCTATGCGATCCACAGTGACGTGGGCGACCGTACCGTGGCTGCACGCATCAACAACGAGCAGGTACCCCTGCGCACCGAGCTCAAGAACGGCGACGTGGTGGAGGTCGTGACGGCGCCAGTGTCCACGCCCAACCCGGCGTGGCTGGGCTTTGTGCGCACCGGCCGCGCGCGATCCAAGATCCGCCACCACCTGAAGACCCTGGCCCATGTGGAATCACAGGAGCTGGGCCTGAAGCTGCTGACCCAGGCGCTGCGCGCCGAAGGCATTGAGCACCTGCCCGAAGACAACGCGACCTATCACCCCATCTGGGAGAAGCTGCTGCGCTTTACCGGCAACCGCAGCCGCGCCGAACTGCTGACCGACCTGGGCCTGGGCAAGCGCATCGCCAGCATCGTGGCCAAACGCCTGATGACGTTGATGACCGAAGGCGGCGAAAAGCCCAACGCCCTGCTCATGACGCGCGAGCGCTACACCGCGCACGAGTCCGTGT
The DNA here is from genome assembly GCA_964620025.1 of uncultured Ramlibacter sp. Lineage (GTDB taxonomy): Bacteria > Pseudomonadota > Gammaproteobacteria > Burkholderiales > Burkholderiaceae_C > RAM1. The sequence goes on from CAZUJD010000249.1 coordinate 693, forward strand.
CGCAAGGCTCGGTGATGCTGGACGGCAGCGAGAACGCCTCCGTCCAGTACGCTCCGTGCTGCCGGCCCATTCCCGGTGACAACATCGTAGGCTACCTGGGGCGCGGCGAAGGCCTGGTGGTGCACGTGGCTGAATGCGCCCTCGCCAAGCGGCTGCAGCACAAGGACAGCGAGCGCTTCATTGCCGTGGAGTGGTCAGACGACCCGGTGCGCCCCTTCCAGACGAGCCTGGTGGTGACCGTGACCAACGACAAGGGCGTGCTGGCCCGCGTGGCAGCTGCGCTCGCGGGCGCCGAGGCCGACATCACGCACCTGGACATGGGCAACGAGGCAGCCCAGGACGCCACTGACATGCGCTTCCTGATTGCCGTGCGCGACCAGTCGCACCTGGATGTGGTGTTGCGCAACGTCAGGCGCACGGCATCGGTGCTGCGGGCGCGGCGCGTACTGCCTGCCAACAACCCGGGCAACTGAAGCCCGATAAGCCGGCATCCGGCCGCTTCAGCCCCGCAGCGCGGCCGGCGGGTAGGTCACTTTCAGAACCTCGATTTCCTGCACACCGGCCGGCGTGACCAGCCGGACCACATCACCTTCGCGCGCCTTGAGCAACGCGCGCGCGACCGGAGAAATCCAGCTCACCTGGGCCTGGGCGCTGTCAGCTTCGTCGATGCCCATGATGGTGACGGTGCGTTCCTGCCCTGCTTCATCGACGTAAGTCACGGTGGCGCCAAAAAACACCTGGTCACTGCCGTGGTGGACGGCCGGATCGGTCACCTCAGCGATCTCCAGCCGCTTGGTCAGAAACCGGATGCGACGGTCGATCTCGCGCAGGCGCTTCTTGCCATAGATGTAGTCGCCGTTCTCGGACCGGTCACCGTTGCGGGCAGCCCAGTGCACAGCCTCCACCACCTTGGGCCGCTCGTTGTCCATCAGGTCCAGCAGTTCGGCGCGCAGCCGCGCATAGCCCTGGGGCGTGATGTAGTTGCGGCTGCCGGCAGGCAGCGGCGGCATCACGCCGCCGTCATCGTCATCGTCAGCGCTGTCGTTTTCACGGGTAAAGGCCTTGCTCATGATGGCCCCAAGCATAGCGGCGCAGATGCACCTCAGGACCGGTTCATTTGCAAGTCAGGCGTTGGCAGCTGTGCGCAGTTCGCTGTCGTTGTCCGCCGCTGCCCGCCGCCGCAGCACGGCGCTGGGTTCCAGCGCAAAGGGCGAGGGCTGCAACCCTGCCATCGCCTGCAATCTGGCATGGGCACGGTCCACATCGGCGCCGATCATGGCCAGGGCCACTTCGTGCTCCGGGTCGGTCTGCAGCAGATGCAGGTAGGCGCCGCGAAAACGTTCGTAGTCCTGCAGTGCCTGATTGATGCGCTTTTGCGCGGCTTGAAGCTGGCTGTATTCCTGAGGGCTGTAGCGCATCGTATCGATGCTGAGCCTCACCCGCCGCCACCGGAAGGCGAATGCAGCGCAAAGCCATGCAGGACCCAGGCCCGCCGTCTTGTAGGACGGGGACTACTGTCAGCCCGGTGAGCGCCGCAGCGGAATGGAAAAAGGGCTTGTGCCTTTCGGCACAAGCCCTTTTCGTCTTTGGTGGTGCGGCTGGCAGGAATCGAACCCACGACCCCTTGGTTCGTAGCCAAGTACTCTATCCAGCTGAGCTACAGCCGCGCAGCCGCAAATTATAGCACGCTAGTTGAACCGTACTTTCAGGGACCCCAAAATGGCACTGAAACGGGCCTCCCAGGCCTGCCCTGACAGCACCGGCCAGGCGTCGGTCCAGGTGCCGGTGGTGACGACGTCACCAGGCTTCAGGTCCGTCGCCCCTGGACAGGCGCGCAGCTCATGCACGAAATGCGCGAGCGCATGCAGCGGGCCATCCAGCACATTGGCGCCACGTCCTTCTTCGACCGGGACGCCGTCTCGATGCAGGGTCACGCTGGCCGAGGCCAGGGCCTGCTCGAGTTCTGCCGCACCCGAGGCCACATCGCGCACCGGCAGGGGCCGGCCCACCAGCAGCCGGGCATGCAATGCACCATCGGCCACCGTGTCGGCTGCGCGGAATTTCCAGCCTGGCAGATGGGATTGCACAACTTCAAATCCAGGGGCCACCCAGTCAATGGCGTCAAACAGCGCGTCCAGCGAAGCGCCCGGCGCGGGTACAGCACGCAGGCCGAACACCGCCTCGGGTTCCAGACGGGGCTGGCATGTACCGGCCAGCGACACTGCAGCCTCGCCATCGCTCAGGGTGAGCGTGGTGCTCCATACCGTGCCCCAGATCGGCGCGAACACACCGTACAGCGGCCAGATCGAGCGGTTGGTAAAACCGATCTTGTAGCCGCGTGGCTGCTCGCCGCGGGTCATGCGTAGCGCCCGCAATGCCAGTGCCTGCTGGTAGGCGCTGTCCACGTCAAACCCCTCGGTGTCGCTGGGCGCGCGGGGCCACAGCTGGCCGCTGTCGTAGTGCTGGAGCAGGTCTTCAGGCGTCATGGCAGGTGGCAAAGGTTGACGCCGGATTATCGGCCGCTGACGGCGGCTAGAGGTTCTCGTGGTGCGCCGATGCGCCGCGCTTCCAGTAGGCCGCCGCGCGTACACGGTCCCTGGACAGGCCCAGTCCGTCCACCAGCGCCCGCCGCGCGGCTGCCATGGCAACGGCTTCGCCGGCAGCCCAGGCATAGCCCTGGCCTGCGGGCAGGCGCAGTTGCCCGACAGCTTCGGCCAGAGCACCCTGCGCCGATTCAGCCACCCATCGCACCTGCAGTTGAGCTCGGCTTGTCAGCGCACGGCGATCAGCCGGGTCGGCCGTCTGCGCCAGGACCAGAGCCTGGGTGCCAGCGGGCAATTCCTCCAGACGCCGGGCGATTGCCGGCAGGGCGGTTTCATCGCCGATCAACAGGTGCCAGTCGAATCCGGCGGGGATCACAAACGAACCACGCGGCCCTCCCACACCAGCCATCTGGCCTGGTTGCGCCTGCGCCGCCCAGGCGGCGGCAAAGCCGTTGCCATGCAAAGCAAACTCGATGTCCAGCAAGCCTGCGCCCGGATCGAACCAGCGCGGTGTGTAGTCGCGCATCACGGGCCGCAGGGCGCCGGCCGGCAGGGCCAACCCGTCGGGGCCCGACTCGGGCAGTACCAGCGGCTGATCCGGGTCTGGCGGCAGCATGAGCTTCACATGGTCGTCAAAAGACGCGCTGGAAAAACCGCGCAACGCTTCGCCGGCAAAGCGGATGCGCACGAGGTGCGGGCTGACCTGCCGCACCTGCTGCACCTGCATGCGACGCACCGTGACGGGGTTGCGTACGCGCTGCACAGCCAGGGGATCAGACGGCGAGAAAGTGTCAGTTGTCATGGCATATAGTTGATAGTTACAACCATTCTTTCCCAGTTGGATGATATTGTCAACCAATTGGGTTGAAAGCCACGATGAAATCGTCCGTCAACCCCGAGATCCTGGAGCGGCTGCACCTGCTGGTGTCGGTCTTTCACCGCCGCATGCACGAGGCCGTGCGCGAGGACGGCGAAGGCCTGGCGCCGATGGAAGCGCGCGCCCTGCGCTTCCTGTCGCACCATGAGGGCAGCACCCAGCGGGAGATGACCCTGCACACCGGGCGCGACAAGGCGCAGATTGCGCGCATTGTCAGGACGTTGCTGGAGCGCGGCCTGGTTGAAAGCACCCCCGACCCCGAGGACGGCCGCGCCCAGCGCCTGAAGCTGACGGCCGCAGGCCGGGCCATGCAGCGGCGCATGCATCAGCACCGCACGCTTTTCGAGCAGGCGCTGGCCCGGGGATTTGACGAATCAGAGCAGGCTGCGCTGGTGGCGCAGCTGGACCGGATGGTGGCGAATTTGCGGGATGATGGCTGAATACCAGACACCGCGGATGGTAGGGCGTGCAGGACTTGAACCTGCGACCAAGGGATTATGAG
>CAZUJD010000250.1:0-4599 GCA_964620025.1 uncultured Ramlibacter sp.
GCCGAGAAAGCACGGAATTTAGTCGTCGACGAATGCGACCGGCTTCAAGGCGTTCAAGGTGTCGGCCTTGGGGCTTGCCTCCCGTTAGGACGTTATCAGTGGCATGCTTAGGCATTGCCTCAATTGTGCGCTCCACAAGCATGTCGCTGCTGATGCAGCGATGTGGCATCCTTCGCTTATGCAGCTCAAGGCCGGGGGTCGGAGGCACGAAGTGGGAAGTGCTGTTTTCCCTTCATCTCAAAGGCTAGTTTCCCTTCATCGGACGGGTGACAAGGACTTATGTTGTGCTTCAGTAGGCGTTGTTAATTTAACATAATATACATCGTATGTTAAATCAGCGAGCGATTAATTTGGTTTTAGGCGCTGTCCCGGAACCGGATGGCCGGGCCCCAACAGACGGCGCCTGAGCCCACGTTCGGCGTGGCCCCTACACTAGCACCCATGGCCATGGTCATGCGCACGCATTGGGGTCTGGGAACCAAACTCGCCTTGGTGGCCGCGCCATTTCTCGTGCTGGCGATGCTGCTGATTGCAGCCACGCTGTGGGTGTCCTGGCAACTGGACGGCGGCGCAGCCGCCCTCAATGAAGCCGGGCGCATGCGCATGCAGAGCTACAGGCTGTCGCTGTCCATCAGCACGGCCGACTCACCCACCGTTGCGCGACAGGTGACGGGGATTGAACGCAGCCTGGCCTTGCTGCGCGACGGCGACCCCGAGCGCCCGCTGTTCGTGCCCTGGGACGATACCTTGCACCAACGCTTCGACGCGGTCAGCCATGACTGGCAGGCATTCCGCCAGCGCTGGACGGGCGCGGATGCGCCCCCCCTGGCCGCGCTGCCTGGTGAAACCGCCGCGTTGGCCACGCGGATCGACGCCCTGGTGTCGTCCATTGAGTCCCACTTGTCGCGCTGGACGGCAATCCTTCACCTGCTGCAGGCCGCCATGATGGCGCTTACGGTCGTGGGCGCGGCCGCCCTGCTGTACACAGGCTACCTGTTCGTGCTGGAGCCGGTCAGCCTGCTCAAGCGCGCCATCGAGCGGTTGCAGGACGGCGACCTGGCGGCACGGGTGACCAAGGTCACCAGCGACGAATTCGGCACGCTGGCGGTGGGCTTCAACGGCATGGCGGGCCACCTGCAGTCCATGTACCAGAACCTGGAAGCGCGCGTAGCCGAAAAAACCGCCGAGCTTGAGGAAAAGCGCGAGCGGCTGGAAGCGCTCTACAGCGTCACCACCCTGGTCGCCAATGCCGTCAGCCTGGACGAGCTGGCGCGCGGATTCACGGAACGCGTGGCCCGGGTGGCCCATGCCGACGCGGCGGCGCTGCGCTGGTCCGACGAGGGCAATGAACGCTACCTGCTGCTGGCCAGCCAGGGCCTGCCGGTCTCCATGGCCGAAGCCGAACATTGCGTGCATGCCCATGAATGCCACTGCGGCGTGCCCGACGCGCCGCCGGGGGCGCGGGTCATTCCAATCCATGCCGTGGACACGGGGCGCATGCAGCATTGCGCGCAGGCCGGATTCCAGACTATTGTGTCGCTGCCCATCCGCATGAAGGAACGGCTGATGGGCGAGGTGGACCTGTTCTACCACGCACGCTTTGAGCCGCAGCCGGCCGAGCGGTCGCTGCTGGAGGCGCTGACCGCCCACCTGGCGGGCGCCATGGAAAACCTGCGGCTGAACGCCATGGAAAAGGAAGCCGCAGTCTCGCAGGAGCGCGCGCTGCTGGCGCGTGAGCTGCACGACTCCATCGCGCAGTCGCTGGCATTCTTGAAGATCCAGGTGCAGCTCATGCGTGACGCGCTGGAGCAGGCTGACGCCGGCCGCATGCGTGACGTGCTGGCCGAAATCGACCTGGGCGTGCGCGAAAGCTACGCCGACGTGCGCGAGCTGCTGCTGAACTTCCGCACCCGCGCCAGCGAGGAAGACATCGAACCCGCCCTGCAGACAACGCTGCGCAAGTTCGAGCAGCACAGCGGCCTGCGCGCGTCGCTGCAGATGCGGGGGCACGGCTTGCCGCTGGACCCGCAGGTGCAGATCCAGGTGCTGCATGTGGTGCAGGAAGCTCTGTCCAACGCGCGCAAGCATTCGGGTGCCACCCAGGTCTGGCTGGATGTGCAGCAACAGCCGCAGTGGCGCTTCGAGGTCCGCGACAACGGCGGCGGCTTCGCGCAGCATACGGTCCCGGACGAAACCCATGTGGGCCTGCGCATCATGAAAGAGCGCGCCGCACAGATCGGCGCCAACGTCCAGGTGGTGACCGCGCCAGGGCGAGGCACCTCGGTCATACTCGAGCTACCCCGCCCATGAACCCATCTATCCGCATCCTGGTGGTTGACGACCATACCCTGTTTCGCCGCGGCCTGTCCGCGCTGCTGGCGCGCGACCCGCAACTGCAGGTGGTGGGCGACGCGGGTGACGCGGGCGAGGCTATCCGGCGCGCCCAGGAACTGCAGCCCGACGTGGTGCTGCTGGACAACCATCTGCCCGGCGTCAACGGGGTGGACGCCATCGGCTCGCTGCGCGAAGCCGCGCCGCAGGCTCGCGTGCTGATGCTGACGGTCAGCGAGGACGGCCAGGACCTGGCGGCCGCCCTGCGCGCAGGCGCGAGCGGCTACCTGCTCAAGACGATTGAGGGCGACGCCCTGGGCGACTCGCTGCGCCGGGCGATGCGTGGCGAAAGCGTGGTGGCGCCCGAAATGACGGGCAAGCTGGTGGCTGCCTACCGTCACGCCGCCAGTGGCGCTGCCCGGGATGACATCCCCGCGGCACCCCCCGCCTCGGTGCTGGACCAGCTATCCGCCCGCGAGCAGGACATCCTGCGCGGCATCGCGCGCGGGGACAGCAACAAGGAAATCGCCCGCCACCTGGGCATTGCCGAAACCACGGTCAAGATCCACGTGCAGCATGTGCTGCGCAAGCTGGATGTGAGCTCCCGGGTCCACGCCGCCGTTATCGCCACCAGCAACGGCCTGGTTTGATCCAGCGCAAACGCGCCGCCAATACCTGCCCCGCTAGTTCTTCAGGATGATGCCGCTGCCGCGGTGCATCGTTCCAGCGCCGCGCCCCGCCCGGTCCTCAGGAGGATGCCGCGAACGCGGCCCGGCTTCTAAAGTCCATTCATCTCAAAAAAGCCGGGGGCTCGCATGGTGGACAGAAAAGGACAGGCGCTGTCGGTGCTCATCGTGAGCACACTCGCCTTCACGGTGTGCTTCATGGTATGGATGATGTTCGGCGTGATCGGCATCCCGGTGCGCAAGGCGCTGACCCTCAACGCCACCGAATTCGGCCTGCTCACCGCCACGCCGGTGCTCACGGGTTCACTGATCCGCGTGCCGCTGGGCATCTGGACCGACCGCTTTGGCGGGCGCACCGTCATGACGGTGCTGATGGCGCTGACCGTGCCGGCCATCTGGCTCATGGCCTACGCCACGCAGTACTGGCACTTCCTGGCCATCGGCCTGTTCGTCGGCCTGGCGGGCGGGTCGTTTTCCGTGGGCACGCCTTATGTGGCGCGCTGGTTCCCCAAGAGCCGCCAGGGCTTTGCCATGGGCGTCTATGGCGCGGGCAATTCCGGTGCCGCCGTCAACAAGTTCGTTGCGCCGGCGCTGGTGGTGGCGTTCGGCTGGACGATGGTGCCGCAGGCCTATGCGGCCATCATGCTGGCCACCGTCATCCTGTTCTGGCTGTTCAGCCACAGCGACCCGGCCCACCTGGTCCCGCCCAGCACGAAGTTCAGCGACCAGCTGCGCATGCTGAAGGACCCGAAGGTCCTCAAGTACTGCCAGTACTACTCCATTGTGTTCGGCGGTTACGTGGCGCTGTCGCTGTGGATGGTGCAGTATTACATCGGCGAATACGGGCTGGACATCCGCGCCGCGGCCCTGCTGGCGGCCTGCTTCTCGCTGCCTGGCGGCGTGCTGCGCGCCGTGGGCGGCTGGCTGTCGGACAAATACGGCGCGCACAGCGTGACCTGGTGGGTCATGTGGGTGTGCTGGATCTGCCTGTTCCTGCTGAGCTATCCCCAGACCGATTTCACCGTTCTGACGGTGGACGGCCCCAGAACGTTCCACCTCGGCCTGAACGTCTATGCCTTCACCGGGCTGATGTTCGTGCTGGGCATTGCCATGGCCTTTGGCAAGGCGAGCGTCTTCAAGTACATCAGCGACGACTTTCCCACCAACATCGGCACCGTCAGCGGCATCGTCGGCCTGGCCGGCGGGCTGGGCGGCTTCGTGCTGCCCATCCTGTTCGGCGTGCTGATGGACTTCACGGGCATCCGCTCCAGCGCTTTCATGCTGATGTACGGCGTGGTCTGGGTGTCGCTGATCTGGATGTACTGGACCGAGGTGCGCCGCACCGAAGTCATGGGAAAGAACGCCACCGCCTTCAGCCTGCAAGGCTGAGTCCCCGCCCTGACGGAGAAAAAAATGAGCACCGACGTAACCGACTGGCGCCCCGAAGACGCAAGCTTCTGGGAAGCCACCGGAAAGAAAATCGCCTACCGCAACCTCTGGATCTCGGTGCCCGCGCTGCTGTGCGGCTTCGCGGTCTGGGGCATGTGGGGAATCATCACCGTGCAGATGCTCAACCTGGGCT
>CAZUJD010000251.1:0-4596 GCA_964620025.1 uncultured Ramlibacter sp.
CATCGCGCGCGCGCTCAGCATGGACCCGATCGTGATGCTGTTCGACGAGCCCACGTCCGCGCTCGATCCTGAAATGGTCGGCGAAGTGCTGGACGTGATGGTCACGCTGGCCAAGGAAGGCATGACGATGATGGTCGTCACGCACGAAATGGGCTTTGCCCGAAAGGTTGCCAGCCGCGTGATCTTCATCGACGTCGGTGGCCGCATCCTGGAGGATTGCTCCAAGGACGAGTTCTTTGGCCACCCCGAGAACCGCCAGCCGCGCACCAAGGACTTTCTCAACAAGATCCTGGCGCATTAAGACGCCCCCCGAAGCGGCCCTGCGGGGCCGCCTCCCCCCACTGGGGGGCGCCACCAGTGGCCCGGCAAAGCCGGCTCCACGGTGGCACTTGAACGGTCATCCCTTGCGGTCTGGGACAATGTCGCCCATGACCAACGAGATAACGATCACCCGACCCGACGACTGGCACCTGCATGTGCGCGATGGCGACGCACTGAAAGACGTGGTGCCACACACGGCCGCGCAGTTTGGCCGCGCCATCATCATGCCCAACCTCAAGCCGCCGGTGACCACCGCCGCGCAGGCCGTGGCATACCGCGACCGCATTCGCGCGGCGGTGCCCGCGGGCATGTCGTTCGAGCCCTTGATGACGCTGTACCTCACGGACAACCTGCCGTCCGATGAAATTGCCCGTGCCAGGGACGCCGGCGTGGTGGCCTGCAAGCTGTACCCGGCGGGTGCCACCACCAACAGCGATGCCGGCGTGACCGATCTGCGCAAGACCTACAAGACGCTGGAGGCCATGCAGCGCGCCGGTCTGCTGTTGCTGGTGCATGGCGAGGTCACCTCGCCCGACATCGACCTGTTTGACCGCGAAGCTGTGTTCATCGAGCAGCAGCTCATCCCGCTGCGCCGTGATTTTCCCGGCCTGAAGATCGTCTTTGAGCACATCACCACGCGTGAAGCTGCGCAGTATGTGAATGAGGCTGACGCGCTGACCGGGGCGACGATCACGGCCCATCACCTGCTGTACAACCGCAACGCCATCTTCACCGGCGGTATCAGGCCGCACTACTACTGCCTGCCGGTGCTCAAGCGTGAAACCCACCGGTTGGCCCTGGTGCAGGCGGCCACCGGTGGCAATGCCCGTTTTTTCCTGGGCACCGACAGCGCACCGCACCCGGCCCATCTGAAGGAGCATGCCACCGGCTGCGCTGGCTGCTACACGGCGCACGCCGCCATCGAGCTGTATGCCGAGGCCTTTGATGCCGCTGGTGCGCTGGACAAGCTGGAGGCATTCGCCAGCCACAACGGCGCCGATTTCTATGGCCTGCCACGCAACGCCGGTACCGTGACGTTGCGACGGGAATCGTGGACCCCACCGGCTTCGGTGCCGTTTGGCCAGGCCGAACTCAAGCCGCTGCGTGGTGGCGAGCCCCTGGCCTGGAGACTCGCATGACGCCCAACCTGCGCGTGGTGCTGCTGATCGACGCTGACAACGTGTCGGCTGATGTGCTGGAGCAGGCCATTGCGCGCACGATGGCGGGGTATGGCGCCATCCACGTCCGCCGGGCGTATTGCAACGCCGAAACTGCGCTCAAGCAGCAGGCACTGTTCAAGCGGTTGTGGGTCCGCCCCATGGTGAACCTGTCGGCCGGCAAGAACAGCACCGACATTGCACTGGCCGTGGATGCCATGGACCTGGTGATTGCCGAGCGTCCCGACGTGGTGGTTCTGGTGTCATCCGACTCTGACTTTGCGCCGCTGGTTGGCCGGTTGCGTGAAAAGGGGTGCCGTGTCTGTGGCATAGGCCAGCGTGGCAAGACGGGTGACGAAACGGTGGCGGTGTACGACGAATTCATGGATCTGGCGCACCACAGCGCCGGGGGCAGCCGGGCAGCGCCGGCGCGCAAGATGGCCGTCAAGGCAGCAGAAAAGAAAGTAGCGGCAAAGGCACCCGCAGCTGCCCCCAAGGCCGTGCCCGAGCGGTCGGCCAAAGCTGTTCCCAAAGCCGCCGCCAGAAAACCTGCGGCCCGTGCAACACTGCCCGCGCCCGATGTGCAGCGCATCCTGCAAGCCGTGCCCGCATTGGGCGGCGGCAACGAAGTGGCTCTGAACGATATAGCCAAGCTGCTGCGCGCGGATGGCCTGCTGGGCAAGAATGCCAGCTCCATCAGGCTGTTTGACAAATTTCCGGCGGATTTTGAAGTGTTGCAGCACCCGGACCGCGTTCGCTGGATCGGGGCGGCCGGCGCTTGAACGGCCAACCGCCAGACTGGCGCCTGCCCTGGTTTGCTCCCTGGCGGGCCCAAGGGGAGCCGGTGTGGCAGCGGGCGCAGGTGCTGCCCGTCGCGCAGGCGCTGCAGCAGGGCAACCCCCTTGCGAGGCCCTGTTTTGTGCCGCAGGACGACCTGCCCGGGGGGACGGCATACGAAGCCCACGTGTACAGCACGGGCCGTGTGCCGACGCGAGACAACACCCATGACCTGTTCAATGGTCTGGTGTGGCAGGGGTGTCCGAAAGCCAAGGCTCGGGTCAATGAACTGCAGGCCCAGCAGATCGGCCGCAATGGCGTGCAGCCGGTGCGCGGCGCGGTGCGCGACGCCCTGACGCTGCTGGACGAAAACGGGGCGCTGCTGATGGCGCCGCCCGTCCTGTGGGACTCCCTGCGTGACCGACGCTGGCACACACTTTTTGTCGACCTCCGGCACCACTGGCGGCAGGCGCGGATGCTCATCTTCGGTCATGCCCTGCTGGAAAAGCTGCTGGTGCCGCGCAAGGACCTGACCGCCCATGTGTATCTGCCGCGCACGCCTCACCCGGATCCCGAAGCTGACGCACAGGCACTGGACACCTGGCTGGCGGATGACCTGACGCCTGACCACCTGGCGGCCAAGCCCTTTACACCGCTGCCGGTGCTGGGCATACCGGGCTGGTGGCCCGCCAATGAGAACTTCTCCTTTTATGATGACTCACTGGTATTTCGTCCCCGCAAGACGCCATAAGCACAACAACAGCGCCCGCCTGCGACCTCAAACCGCTTGAAATCCGGGCCCGCGGCCTCATTTCTCGCGGCAGGGACTTCCCCCAACAGCCCCTTTTCGGAGAATCCATGAAACGCATCGTCCGGTTTGTCCTGACCAACCTCGCTGTCGTGGTGGTGCTGGGCATTGTTGCCAGCCTTCTCGGCGTCAACCGCTACCTCACGGCCAACGGGCTGAACCTTGGAGCCTTGCTGGGTTACGCGCTGATCATGGGCTTTGGTGGCGCCATCATCTCGCTGCTCATCAGCAAACCCGTGGCCAAGTGGAGCGCCGGCGTTCAGCTGATCGAACAGCCACGCAACGCCGACGAAGCCTGGATCGTGGAGACCGTGCGCAAGTTTGCCGACAAGGCCGGTATCGGCATGCCCGAGGTTGGCGTGTTCGAGGGCGAGCCCAATGCCTTTGCTACCGGTGCGTTCAAGAACTCGGCCCTGGTGGCTGTGTCCACAGGCTTGCTGCAGGGCATGACCCGTGAAGAGGTGGAGGCCGTGATCGGCCACGAAGTAGCCCATATTGCCAATGGCGACATGGTCACCATGACGCTGATCCAGGGTGTGATGAACACCTTTGTGGTGTTCCTGTCCCGTGTGATCGGCTACGCGGTGGACAGCTTCCTGCGCCGTGGCAACGACAACAATTCCGGCCCAGGCATCGGCTATTGGGTCACGACCATCGTGCTGGACATCGTGCTGGGTTTCGTGGCCGCGATCATCGTGGCCTGGTTCAGCCGCCAGCGTGAGTTCCGAGCCGACGCGGGCGCCGCGCAGTTGATGGGCCGCAAGCAGCCGATGGTCAACGCGCTGGCCCGCCTGGGCGGCATGGTGCCCGGCGAACTGCCCAAGAGTGTGGCGGCCATGGGCATTGCGGGTGGCATCGGCAAGCTGTTCAGCACCCACCCGCCTATTGAAGAACGTATTGCCGCCCTGCAAAACTCGCAGGTGTAAGCGCCGCGCGCATGCCGGTACAAAGCCGCCTTCGGGCGGCTTTGCTCATGGTGCAATGCTTCGGGCGACCGCTTCGGCGACCTTGATGCCGTCCACCCCGGCGGACAGGATGCCGCCGGCATAACCTGCGCCTTCCCCGGCCGGGAACAGTCCGCGCACGTTCAGGCTCTGAAAGTCCGCGCCGCGCGTGATGCGCAGGGGCGCCGAGGTGCGGGTTTCGACCCCGGTCAATACCGCGTCGGGCATGTCGTAGCCGCGGATCTTGCGGCCAAAGACCGGCAGCGCCTCCTGCATGGCCTGGATCGCATAGCGGGGCAAGGCGTCGTGCAGGTTGGTGAGCCTGACACCTGGCTTGTATGAAGGCAGCACGGTGCCGAAGGCGGTAGAAGGTTTGCCCGCCAGAAAATCACCGACCAGCTGGCCTGGCGCCTCGTAGGTACCCCCGCCCATCACATAGGCGTTGGACTCCAGCTGGCGTTGCAGCACGATGCCGGCCAGCGGATGGAAGTCATGCCCGGGTGGGGCCTGGAGTTCACCGAACTCGGCCCCCAGGGTGGCGGCCACCGCTTCCGAGTCGGTGGGGTAGTCGCGCGGATCGATACCGACC
>CAZUJD010000252.1:0-4526 GCA_964620025.1 uncultured Ramlibacter sp.
TGCGCTACGGCAAGGTCTGCATCCTGTCAGACGCCGATGTGGACGGCTCGCACATCCAGGTGCTGCTGTTGACGCTGTTCTTCCGCCATTTCCCCAAGCTCATCGAGGCCGGCAATGTCTATGTGGCCCGCCCGCCGCTGTTCCGGGTGGACGCGCCGGCCCGGGGAAAGAAGCCGGCTTCCAAGGTTTACGCGCTGGATGAAGGTGAGTTGACGGCCATTCTCGACAAATTACGCAAGGAAGGCGTGCGCGAAGGCGCCTGGACCATCAGCCGCTTCAAGGGCCTGGGCGAAATGAGCGCGGAACAATTGTGGGAAACCACGCTCAACCCGGATACGCGCCGGCTGCTTCCGGTACAACTGGGTAGCATGGATTTCCTGCAGACCGAAAACCTGATCACCAAACTGATGGGCAAGGGCGAAGCCGCCGCCCGTCGTGAGCTCATGGAGTTGCATGGCGACTCCGTCGAGATCGACATATGAAAACACCCGCAAAGCGGCCTGCCGCCGACCTTCCCTCCAAGGGACGCCACCGGCGGCCTGGCGAGGCCGGTTGCGCGGTGGACCGGGAACAAAGATGAATGCCGTGGCCGTACCTGCGAAAGTGCCCGCCCGAGTGCGGCTGCGCCCGACCATGCAAAGCGACCTGGACTTTGTGCTGTCGCTGGAGCAGGACCCGGCCAACCTGCCGTTCATCACCCCCTGGGAGCGCACCCAGCATGAGGCCGCCATCCGGTTTCCGGATTTCCGCCACTTCATCATTGAAGCCGGCGCCGGCCTGGATGCCGCAGGTTTCGTCATCCTGATCGGTTGCCGCAGCCAGCACCAGTCGCTGGAACTCAAGCGCATGGTGGTGCAGGACAAAGGCCAGGGGTACGGCCGCGCCGCCTTGCGGGTGGTCAAGAAAATTGTGTTCGACGACCTCGGCGCCCACCGCTTCTGGCTGGACGTCAAGGAGCGCAACGCCCGCGCCCAGGGCCTGTACCAGAGCGAGGGCTTTGTGCTGGAGGGCCGGCTTCGTGACGCCGTGCGGGTGGCCGGCGGGCGCGACTCGCTGATCGTCATGTCCATGCTGGCGCCCGAATTTGCAGCACGCCGTGCGCAAGGCCAGGAGATGTTTGCATGATGTGGCTGATCCGGCGCCTGCGGCGCATCCCCGGGCTCAAGGGCATGCTGCTGGCCCTGCTGGTGCTGTGCCTGTATCCGCTGGCGGCGCGGGCCGACATCTGGGGTTTTGTCGACAGCAAGGGGGTTGCCCATTTTGCGTCCGAGCGGCTGGACGACCGCTACGAGCTTTTCTTTCGCGGTGACGAGCGTTTTGACACCGCGCGTGGTGTGGCGCCGGTGGCGCACACGCCGCGTCCGGTGGCCGTGCCCACGGCGCCGCCGAAGCTGCTGGCGTTTTTTGAAGTGTCGCCCAGCTACAAGCAGGTCAAGCACCACCTGCGTGAAGCCGCCAACCGGCATGGCATTGACTACGAGCTGCTGCAGGCGCTGATCGCCACCGAATCGGGCTTTGACGCCCGTGCCGTTTCACCCAGGGGGGCGGTGGGCCTGATGCAGATCATCCCGGCCACAGCCGAGCGCTACGGAGTCGCAGGCGATGCCAAAACGCCGGTGCAGCAGAAGCTGACCGATCCGCGGACCAACATCCGCACGGGCAGCCGCTACCTTCGTGACCTGATCAACATGTTCCCTGGCCAGCTGGAGCTGGCGCTGGCTGCCTACAACGCGGGCGAGGGGGCCGTGCAGCGCGCGGGCAACCGCATTCCGAACTACAAGGAAACGCAGAACTATGTGCGCACGGTGATGCAGCTGTACACCATGCTCAAGCCGCCCGAGGTGCTGGCCGAGCGCCGCTCGCCCACGCGCGTGCGGATGCAGCTGGCTGCACCCGCCGCTGCCGGCGGCGTGTACGGCGCCACTGCGCCGGTTGGCGGCGTATACGGCGCCACTGCGCCGGTTGGCGGCGTGTATGGGGGAACCGCGCCGATCGGCGGCGCGGTGGGCCGCGGCAACATGATCGCCCCGCTGGCGCCTGTGGCAGCCGCGCCGGTGCAGTCCGAGTTCAAGATCGAGCGCGACTGAGCGATGCCGCTCGTACTGTCCAACTTACCAGACATGCTCCTGCTGGCGGGCTTTGCCGGGGCGTTGCTGCTCGTCGCATTCTTCAGCCTGCTGATCGCCCAGGCCTACCGTGAAAGCGCGCTGCTGCTGCATTCGCTGGCCACCGGGCTGGGCCTGGTGGTGCTGTACGCGCTGTTGCGGCCCATGCCCCGCAACCTGGGCACCTGGCTGCCCGAGGCCGCCATGCTCACGATGCTGGGCATGACCTGCCTGGTGCAGCGCGAGCTGGTCAACCATGCGGGTGCCATGCGCCGGTTGCGTCAGGTGCTGCTGGGCCTGAGCGCCGTCCTGCCGGTGGCAGCGCTCGTGGGCGCAGTGGGAGGCTGGAGCCTGCTGTTGCCGGGGGCCGCTGCGTTTGGCGCCGCGATGCTGCTGGTGCTCTTGCGTGCATGGCCGCAGAGCCAGCCCTGGGCCTGGTGGCTGGGCGCCGCCCTGCTGGCCCTGGTGCTGGCCGCTGTCAACCTGGGCAGCTACGCGCTGGGCCTGGTGGCGGCTGCCCCGGTGCCACTGGCCGCTGCGCTGACCCTGTGGGCGGCTGGCACCTACCTGGCCACGGTCTGGCGCAGCCGCATGTTTGCCGAAACGCGGGTGCGGGTGGACGCCAGCAAGGTGATCGACCCGCTCACCGGCCTGAGCACACCGCTGATCTTTGCCGACCGCATCGAGGCGGCGCGTGCCATCCTGCGCCGGTACGGCCATCCCAGTGTGGTGCTGCTGGTTGAAATTGAAAACCTCCATGCGCTGGTGCGCGAGTTCGGCCCCGAGGTGGCGGAGTCCGCCGTGCTGACCGCGGCCGGGCGCATCCGCCAGGCGCTGGGTGAAGCTGATGTGGCCGCGCGCATTTCGCACCGCCGCATCGCCGTGCTGGCCGAGGGCGTGTCGCTGGCCCAGGGGGCGTCCCAGGTGGGCACGCGCATCCTGGTGGCCGGTCTCAAGGAGCCCTTGCCCCAGGCCAAGGCTGAATTCCTGCAGATGCGCATGGTGGTGGCCGCGGTGCCCAAGGACGGCTTGACGGCCAAGGCACTGCTGTCGCGGCTGGCAGGGTTGCTGGACGCGCAGCTGCACGCGCCCACCGACCGGCGCATCGTGTCAGTGACCGAAGAAGAGCTGCTGGCCTGACCCCTTTTTTACTTTCCCCTGAATCGTTGAACCCCGAGCCCCATGGAGCAAGACCTGATCACGTTTGACAGCAGCGACGAGTCGCAGCTGAACCTGGCCACCTACGCGCAGCGTGCCTACCTTGAATACGCCCTGAGCGTCGTCAAGGGCCGCGCCTTGCCCGATGTGTGTGACGGCCAGAAGCCGGTGCAGCGGCGCATCCTGTACAGCATGTCCCGCATGGGCCTGGGCTTTCCGGGCAACAGCGGGGCCAAGCCGGTCAAGTCGGCGCGGGTGGTGGGTGATGTGCTGGGCCGCTTTCACCCCCACGGCGACCAGGCTGCCTACGACGCGCTGGTGCGCATGGCGCAGGACTTCAGCCAGCGCTACCCGTTGATCGACGGGCAGGGCAATTTCGGCAGCCGCGACGGCGACGGCGCCGCCGCCATGCGCTACACCGAGGCACGGCTGGCCAGAATCACCAGCCTGCTGCTGGACGAGATCGATGAAGGCACGGTCGATTTCGTGCCCAACTACGACGGCTCCACCGAAGAGCCCCGCCAGCTGCCCGCGCGGCTGCCGTTCACGCTGCTCAACGGCGCCAGCGGCATCGCTGTGGGCCTGGCCACCGAGATCCCCAGCCACAACCTCAAGGAAGTGGCCGAGGCCTGCGTGGCCCTGATCAGGAACCCCAAGCTGTCCGACGACGAGCTGATGGCCCTGATGCCGGGTCCCGACTACCCCGGTGGCGGGCAGATCATCAGCACGGCAGCCGACATCGCTGACGCCTACCGCACGGGCCGGGGCTCGCTCAAGGTGCGCGCACGCTGGAAGATCGAAGACCTGGCGCGCGGCCAGTGGCAGCTGGTCGTCAACGAACTGCCGCCGGGTGTGAGCACGCAAAGGGTGCTCGAAGAAATCGAGGAACTGACCAACCCCAAGGTCAAGGCCGGCAAGAAGGCGCTGACACAGGAGCAGACCCAGCTGAAGGCGTCCATATTGGCCGTGCTGGATGCGGTGCGCGATGAATCCAGCAAGGACGCCGCCGTGCGCCTGGTGTTCGAGCCCAAGACCAGCCGCATTGAACAGCAGGAGCTGATCACTGCACTGCTGGCCCACACCAGCCTGGAAACCTCGTCGTCCATCAACCTCACCATGGTGGGGCTGGACGGCAAGCCGGTGCAGAAATCGCTGCGCCAGATGCTGCAGGAATGGATTGATTTCCGCCAGCAGACGGTGCAGCGCCGCTCGCAGCACCGCCTGGACAAGGTGCTGGACCGCATCCACATCCTGGAAGGCCGG
>CAZUJD010000253.1:0-4521 GCA_964620025.1 uncultured Ramlibacter sp.
GTTGATGCCGAAGGTGTCCTGCAACTGGGTCTGCTTGTACAGGTTGTTCAGTACTACTTCGGGCACTTCGCCGCGCTTGAGCTCGATGACCACGCGCATGCCGGACTTGTCGGACTCGTCCTGGATATGGCTGATGCCCTCGATCTTCTTTTCGTTGACCAGTTCGGCCATGCGCTCCTGCAGGGTCTTCTTGTTGACCTGGTAGGGCAGTTCGTCCACGATGATGGCTTGGCGCTGGCCACGATCAATGTCCTCAAAGTGGCACTTGGCGCGCTTCACCACACGGCCACGGCCGGTACGGTAGCCGTCCTTGACGCCGTTGATGCCATAAATGATGCCGGCCGTGGGAAAGTCCGGGGCCGGGATGATCTCCATCAGCTCGTCAATGGAGGCCTGCGGGTTTCGCAGCAGGTGCAGGCAGCCGTCCACCACCTCATTCAGGTTATGGGGCGGAATGTTGGTGGCCATGCCCACGGCAATGCCGCCCGAGCCGTTGACCAGCAGATTGGGCAGCTTGCTGGGCAGGACCTTGGGCTCCTTTTCGCTGCCGTCGTAGTTGCCCTGGAAATCGACAGTTTCCTTGTCGATGTCGGCAATCATTTCATGCGCGATCTTGGACAGGCGGATTTCGGTGTAGCGCATGGCCGCCGCGTTGTCGCCGTCCACCGAACCGAAATTGCCCTGGCCGTCCACCAGCATGTGGCGCATGGAAAAGTCCTGCGCCAGCCGCACGATGGTGTCGTAGACCGACTGGTCGCCATGCGGGTGGTACTTGCCGATGACGTCACCGACGATACGGGCGGACTTCTTGTAGGGCCGGTTCCAGTCGTTGTTGAGTTCGTGCATGGCGTAGAGCACGCGCCGGTGCACTGGCTTGAGGCCGTCGCGCGCATCAGGCAGCGCGCGCCCGACGATCACGCTCATGGCGTAATCGAGGTAGCTGCGCCGCATCTCCTCTTCAAGACTGATGGGCAGGGTTTCTTTGGCGAACTGGGTCATGAGGAGGGCTGAGCGGCGGGTAAGTGGACGATTTTAGGGCCAAGCGCCTGTCGCTAACCCGCAACACAACCGTGCGATGCGGTTTTGTCCTACGTATGCCCGGGCCGATAACCGTTGCGGCGTTGGGGACGTGTGGCACAATTGTCTCAACGCTTTTGGTGATGGTCACCTTAATCGTCCAATAAACGCAGCGCGGCTGCGGCTTTTTCCCCAAGAGGAGAACCATGAAGAAACTGAACAAAGTGGCGATGTTGTTTGCCTCCGCTGCGCTCGCAACCGCCGCTGGCGCCCAGACGATTGACAACTGGCGCAATGGCACTTCCGAACTCGTTTGGAAGAACGGTACCAACGAACTGTGCTGGCGCGATGCCAACTGGACGCCCGCAACGGCCGCTGCCGGCTGCGACGGCGCCATCCGCCCGGCGGCTCCCGCTCCCGCTCCCGCCGCTGCTCCCCGTCCCGCCGCTCCTGCCCCCGCAGCTGCTGCACCTGCCGCTGCTCCCCGTCCGGCTCCCGCTCCCCAGCCGCCCGCAGCCACCAAGGTGACCTATGCTGCTGACGCGTTCTTCGACTTCGACAAGTCCGTTCTCAAGCCCGAAGGCAAGGCCAAGCTCGACGACCTGACCAGCAAGGTCAAGGGCATCAACCTGGAAGTGATCATCGCCGTCGGCCACACCGACTCCGTTGGTTCTGACGCCTACAACCAGAAGCTGTCGGTTGCCCGCGCTGAGTCCGTCAAGGCTTACCTCGTGTCCAAGGGCATCGAGAAGAACCGCGTGTACACCGAAGGCAAGGGCGAAAAGCAGCCCGTGGCTGACAACAAGACCGCCGAAGGCCGCGCCAAGAACCGTCGCGTGGAAATCGAAGTGGTCGGCACCCGCGCCAACAAGTAATCCGCAAGGACTACAAAGAAAAAGCCCCGGCAACGGGGCTTTTTTCATGGTCGAAGCAAAATACACCCATGAGCAATTCTCTCAATGCCGATCCGGCTGAGCTGGCCAAATTTTCCGATCTGGCGCACCGCTGGTGGGACCAGGACAGTGAATTCCGGCCATTGCACCAGATCAACCCGTTGCGGCTGGACTGGATCAATGGCCTGGTGCCCCTGGCAGGCAAACAGGTGCTCGACGTGGGGTGCGGCGGCGGCATCCTCGCGGATGCCATGGCACGCAAGGGCGCTGAAGTCACCGGTATTGATCTCGCGACCAAGGCCCTGAAGGTTGCCCAACTGCATGCCCTGGAGGCGCAAACACCGCGTGTGCAGTACCGTGAAATCAGCGCCGAAGAGCTGGCAGTGCTGTCTCCCGGCCAGTTTGACGTTGTGACGTGCATGGAGATGCTGGAGCATGTTCCCGACCCGGCATCGGTGGTGCAGGCTTGCGCAACACTGGTCAAACCCGGAGGCTGGGTGTTCTTCTCCACGATCAACCGCAACCCGAAGTCGTTCCTGCTGGCCATTGTCGGGGCCGAATACGTGCTCAACATGCTGCCGCGCGGTACCCACGAATATGCCAAGCTGATCCGGCCCAGCGAACTGGCAGGTTACGAACGCCAGGCCGGCCTGGGCCTTCAGGCCACGCGCGGTATGGAATACAACCCGCTGACCCGACGCTACTGGTTGTCGGCTGACACCAGCGTCAATTACCTTCACGCGACGCGCAAGCTGTGATGTTCAGGAATATTGACGCCGTCCTGTTTGACCTGGACGGGACCCTGATTGACAGCGCCCCTGACCTGGGTGCGGCCGCCGACAAGATGCGCACCGACCGGGGACTGCCGTCCCTGCCGGCGCAGCAGTACCGGCCGATGGCAGGCGCGGGCGCTCGGGGGATGCTGGGCGTGGCCTTCGGCATGACCCCGGATCACCCGGATTTCAATGCCATGCGCGAAGAGTTTTTCGTCAATTACGAGCGCCGCATGACGGTCCTGACGTATGCATTTGACGGGGTGGCCGAACTTGTTGGCGAACTCGACCGGCGTGGGCTGTTGTGGGGTGTGGTGACCAACAAGTCCATGCGTTTCACCGCGCCGCTCACGCGTGACATGCCTCTGTTTGCCACTGCGCGCGCTGTGGTGGGGGGGGACAGCACGCCCCACGCCAAGCCGCATCCTGCTCCGTTGCTGGAGGCCGCCCGGCAGCTGGGCGTGGCGCCGCAACGATGCGTGTATGTGGGTGACGATGAGCGCGATGTCGTGGCCGGCCTGGCCGCCGGTATGGGCACGGTGGCTGCTGCTTATGGCTACCTCGGGCGCAATGCCGACACCCGGCAATGGGGGGCCCAGGCCCACATTCAGTCGCCCATGGAGCTGCTTGCCCTCTTGCAATAGTGAACAAGCGCCTAAAATAGGGGTCTTGGGGCTGCACTGGTTTCGACGTGGGTTCGGACGCGTGGCAGGGCATGTCGAGCTGAATGTGCTCGTAAAACAGATTCAAACAAACTAACTGCAAACGACGAACGTTTCGCACTCGCCGCTTAATTGCCGGTGAGCTTTGCAACAGCAGGCCTGTGGGCTGGGCAAGGGTTGTTTGGCGCAAGCTGAACAGTCCAGGCTGCAAAGATAATTTCACAGGCTGGTCGTGCGCCGGGTAACTTGGCGCAGGACGAGACAATAGGTTGCTGGCGTCCTGGTTAGCGTGCCGCTGCGCGAATCAGGAAGTGAGACTCAAATCAGACGGCTACACATGTAGAACTGTACGAAGAAGGCTTGCGGACGGGGGTTCAATTCCCCCCAGCTCCACCAATTTCCAATGATGGCCGCGGCCCGGACACAGGCCGGTGCGCAGGTGACAAACGATGCGGCTCGAAGATCTGCTTTATTCACAGGGCTTTGGTACACGCCGGGTATGCGCCGGGCTGATACAGCAGGGACTGGTCACGGTCGCCGGCACGGCTGTCATGGATGCGGGCCAGGAGGTACAGCCGCAGGGGCTGCAGTTCACGGTACAAGGCAAAGCCTGGGAATACCAGTCGCCTGCGTACGTCATGCTGCACAAGCCTGCCGGCACCGAGTGCTCGCAAAAGCCTTCCACCTGGCCCAGCATCTACACCTTGCTGCCGGCGCCTTTGCGCCAGCGGCCGCAAAAGGGGCCCGTGCAGGGCGTCCAGGCGGTCGGCCGGCTGGACCAGGACACCACGGGCTTGCTGTTGCTGACCGATGACGGCAAATTCATCCATCGAATGAGTTCCCCCAGGCATCACGTACCCAAGGTTTACGAGGTGACGGTCAAGCACCCCCTGGACGATCGCCAGGTGCAGCGGCTGCTGCAGGGTGTCGTGCTGGACGATGACCCGAAACCTGTTGCCGCAGCAGCTTGCGAGGCGGTAGCTGACCATCACTTGCGGTTGACCCTGACCGAAGGCAAATACCACCAGGTCAAGCGCATGGTGGCGGCCGCAGGCAACCGGGTAGAGGGGCTGCACCGTTCCCGCATTGGCGGGCTGGCGCTGCCGGCTGACTTGCAGCCTGGTCAGTGGCGCTGGCTGTCCACCGCTGACCTGTTGGCGATCACAGGCTGATCCG
>CAZUJD010000254.1:0-207 GCA_964620025.1 uncultured Ramlibacter sp.
TCGGCAACGTGTGCGCGGGCCATGTGGCGCGCTGCATGGGCCTGCCGATCGCGCAGCTGGTGGTGGCGACAAATGAAAACGACGTGCTGGACGAATTCTTCCGCACGGGTGTGTACCGCGTTCGCGGCGCGGCCGACACGCACGAGACCTCCAGCCCTTCGATGGACATCTCCAAGGCCAGCAACTTCGAGCGCTTCGTGTTCGACC
>CAZUJD010000254.1:217-4517 GCA_964620025.1 uncultured Ramlibacter sp.
GGTCGTGACGGCGCACGGGTCAAGGACCTGTTTGGGGCACAGCTTTCGGCCCGCGGACAGTTCGACCTGAGCGCCGATGCGCTGTTTGCCGACGCAGCCGGCCGATACGGTTTTGCCAGCGGCCGCAGCACGCATGCGGACCGGCTGGCGACGATCCGCGTCACCTGGGAGCAATACGGCGTGATGATCGACACCCACACGGCCGATGGTGTCAAGGTGGCCCGAGAGCATGTGAAGGCGGGCGTACCGATGATCGTTTTGGAGACAGCCTTGCCCATCAAGTTTGCCGCCACCATCGTCGAGGCCCTGGGTCGCGAGCCGGAACGTCCGGCCAGGTTCGAGGGCATCGAAAACCTGCCCAAGCGCGTCACTGTACTGGCCTCTGACGTCACAGCAGTGCAGGCCTACATCGCTGCGCACGCGGGCTGACACCATGAAGGTCGCTGGCTTCGCGGGTTACTCGGGCGCCGGCAAGACAACGCTGGTGGAGCGGCTGATCCCGGCCCTGAAAGCCCGGGGCCTGCGCGTTTCGGTCGTCAAGCATGCCCACCACCGTTTTGACATTGATCACCCCGGCAAGGACACATTCCGCCACCGTCAGGCGGGTGCCTTCGAGGTGGTGGTGGCGTCCGACCGCCGCCTGGCGCTCATGCGTGAATTCGAACAGCCCGCCCAGCTGACAGTCCACCACCTGCTGGCCGAGCTCTACGAGGGCGTTGACTGGGTGCTGGTGGAGGGCTTTCGCGACAGCAACCTGCACAAGCTGGAGGTCTGGCGTGCCGAAACCGGGCATCCGGTGCGATATCCCGACGACGACTTCATCGTTGCCGTTGTCACTGACGCTGCGGCGCGCCTGCCGGAAGCAACCCTTCGGCCTGTGCTGGACCTGAACGACGCCCAGGCCGTCGCCGCCTGGCTGATCGACAATGGCGACCGGTTTGACTACGTGGCAGAGATGTATTCATGAACACTCCGGCAGCCCCCGCCCCCACACCGTCGCGCACGCCCCTGCGTTCGCTGGACGACGTGCTGGCCGACCTGCTTGGCCGTGCAACGGCGCTGGACGGTCTCCAGCAGGTCTCCACTTTCGAAGCCGACGGACGCGTGCTGGCGCAGGACCTGGTGTCGCCCCTGCAGGTGCCGCCACAGGACAACAGCGCCATGGACGGCTATGCGGTCCGGACGGCAGACCTGGCTTCGGGCCTGCCGCTGCCAGTGAGCCAGCGAATAGCCGCAGGCTCGGCCGGTGAGGCGCTGGCACCCGGCACTGTGGCCCGCATTTTTACCGGTGCACCGGTGCCTCCGGGGGCCGATGCCGTGGTCATGCAGGAAGACGCCGACCTGGCTGGCGACGGCAGCGTCCGTTTCAGGGCGACCCCGGCGCCGGGGCAGCACATCCGTCGTTCCGGTGAAGACGTCACGCGCGGCGCCGTGGTGCTGCCGCGTGGCCGGCGGCTGGATGCGGCAGCCCTGGGCATGGCTGCCAGCATCGGCCTGGCCGCACTGCCAGTGGCGCGCCGGCCGCGCGTGGCGCTTTTTTCGACGGGCGACGAACTGGTGTTGCCGGGTGACGTACCGCCTGACCAGATGAAACCCGGCGCCATCTACAACTCCAACCGGTTTTTCCTGCGTACCTTGCTGATGCGCCTGGGTTGCGAAGTGACCGATCTGGGTGTCGTGCCCGACCGCCTGGATGCCACCGTGCAGGCCTTGCGCGGCGCTGCCCAGGGGCATGACCTGATAGTCACCAGCGGTGGTGTGTCGGTGGGCGAGGAAGACCATGTCAAGCCAGCTGTTCAGGCACTGGGTGCCCTGGAGCTTTGGCAACTGGCCATCAAGCCTGGCAAGCCCTTCGCGTACGGCCGCGTCGGCGCAGCCCATTTCATCGGACTGCCGGGCAACCCGGTCTCCAGCTTCGTCACCTTCTTGCTGCTGGTGCGCCCGTTCATCCTGAAGCTGCAGGGGGCAACCGATCTGGCAGTGCGGCCTATGGCCGTACGCGCGGACTTTACCTGGTCCAAGGCCGACAAACGCCGGGAGTTCCTGCGCGCACGCCGCAATGCCACCGGCGGGCTGGACCTGTTTGCCAACCAGAGCTCGGGGGTGCTGACCTCCATGGTGTGGGGTGACGGCCTGGTGGACACCGCACCAGGCCGCGTCATTGCGCCAGGGGACCTGGTGCCTTTCATTTCGCTGGCGGAGCTGCTGGCATGACGGGGGCTGCATGAAAGTCCAGGTGCGCTATTTCGCGTCGATCCGCGAGGCCATTGGCCAGGGCACCGAGCCCGTGCAGACGCAGGCCCTGACGGTCGGGGCGCTGCGCGACGAACTCATTGCGCGCGGCGGTTCCCATGCGGCCAGCCTCGCCCGTGGCAAGGCTGTGCGCGCGGCGCTCGACCAGTCGATGTGTGACGACACGGCTGCGCTGTCAGACGGCTGTGAAGTTGCGTTCTTTCCGCCGGTGACGGGAGGTTGAGGCCATGACGGCCGGGCCGCGTGTATCCATCCAGCTGCAGGATTTCAATGTGTCCGATGAAATCGCTGCATTGCGCCGGGCGGATGCCCGCGTCGGCGCGGTGTGCAGCTTCGTGGGCACCGTGCGCGACCGCAGCGATGGACTGCAGGTCAGCACCATGGAGCTGGAACACTATCCTGGCATGACCGAACGGGCCATTGAATCCATGATCGACGACGCCATGGGCCGTTTTGACATCCAGGCGGCCCGGGTGATCCATCGCGTGGGCCTGTTGCAGCCTCTGGACCAGATCGTGCTGGTGATCGTGACCTCGGCACACCGGGGTGAAAGTTTTCGTGCCTGCGAATTCCTGATGGACTACCTGAAGACGCAGGCGCCGTTCTGGAAGAAAGAGCAGACGCCGCAAGGCGCCCGATGGGTCGATGCCCGCGTATCCGACGATGCGGCACTTGCCCGCTGGGGCATCCAGGCGGCCAACGCCTGAGCGCGCCGGTCAGTTCCGGGTGGGGGGGACAAACGGGGCGCGGGCTTCGTGTTCCAGGCCGTCGGTCAGCTGCTGCAGCAACTCAACGAACTCCACCTGCTGGCGGGCTGACAGCGGCGCCAGCAGCCGCCGGTAAGCTTTTTCCGCGGGCTTCTGGGCCTTGTCCAGCAGCTCCATGCCTTCGGCTGACAACACTACTGCCAGATTGCGCCGGCTGGCCGGCGCGGGGGAACGCTGCACCAGCCCGCGCGATTCCAGGCCCCGCAACACGCGCAGCACGGTCACCTTGTCAAAGCCCAGGGCGCGGGCCAGGGAGGACTGGTCCATGCCGGGGCTGGCGCGCAGCACCGTGAGCACACCAAACTGGGCCGGCGTAAGGCCGACGGAGCGGCACTCGTCCTCAAACACGGCGGCCGAAATCTGGTGGGCGCGGCGCAGCAGGAAGCCAGGGCGGGCATACAGCCGCGACAGATCGGGAAGGGGATGGATGTTTTCAGGCACTGATGGCGCAAAGGACTCAGGGAATCCATGGATTGTGCCTTGTGACGTTGTCGTTTAAGTTGTTAGCATGCAAACTATGGAGTCTTCCATGCGAGCAATCCTCCCGATTCTGGTCCGCCTGCTCGTCCGGACCCTGCCAGCCTGGTTGCTGGCCTTCAGCCTGGGCGCCGCTGCGCAGACGCCCCCGCAAGCGCCCTTGCGGCTGATCGTGCCTTTCACACCGGGGACCGGTATCGACCTGATTGCACGCACGGTTGGCCCGAAGCTGTCGGAGCGGCTGGGCCGGCCTGTTGTGGTGGACAACCGGGCCGGCGCTTCGGGCAACATCGGTACCGAAGCCGTGGTGCGCGCCGCGCCGAACGGACAGACCCTGCTGGTCAGCGTGAACACGCTGGTCATGAACCGCAGCCTGTATCCGCAGCTGCCGTTTGATCCGGTCAGGGATCTCGTGCCGGTGTCGCTCACCAGCTGGGGACAACTGGTGTTGGTGGCCCACCCCGGCGCTGGTCATCGCTCGGCGGCTGATCTGGTGGCCGCAGCCAAAGCCCGGCCCGGTCGCATCAACTACGCGTCGCCCGGTGTGGGCACGCCGCACCATTTGTCGATGGAGCTTTTCAAGACCACGGCGGGCGTGTTCATTACCCACATCCCTTACCGCGGCACCGGCCCGGCACTGACTGACCTGCTGGGCGGGCAGGTCGAAGCCATGTTCCTGCCCATCCATGTGGCCTTGCCGCATGTGCGCAGCGGCCGGCTGGTGGCACTGGGCCTGGGCAGCGACAAGCGCCATGCGCTGCTGCCCCTGGTGCCTACCCTGGCCGAGGCCAGGGCGGGCAATG
>CAZUJD010000255.1:0-4512 GCA_964620025.1 uncultured Ramlibacter sp.
AATACCAGCTCGAGCGCGGCCCGCAATGGGACAAGGGCAAGGGTTGCGACACCTTCGGCCCCATCGGCCCCTGGCTGGTGACGAAGGACGAAATCGCCAATGTGCAGAAGCTGTCGATGTGGCTGGACCTGAATGGCAAGCGCGTGCAGACGGGCAGCACCAAGACCATGATCTTCGGCGTGGCCAAGCTCGTGAGCTACGTGAGCCAGTTCATGACGCTGATGCCCGGCGACGTCATCACCACCGGCACACCGCCCGGCGTGGGCCTGGGCATGAAGCCGCCCGTGTTCCTCAAGAAGGGTGACGTGATGACCCTGGGCATTGAAGGCCTGGGTGAGCAGCGCCAGGTGGTGGTGCCGTTCAAGCTCTGATCGCCGCCGGCAAGCCTGCGATGGCTGTGGTGACGGCCACGGCGGGCCCGCTACAGTTGCGACATGGTCACCGACAGCACTGAACCTGCACCCCGCGCCGCAACCAGCGAATCCATCCTGCGTACGGCGGGCCGTGTGCTCATGGCGCTTGGCCTGGCAGATGTGCTCGTGCTGGCCTACGGCGCGGTCACCGGTGCTTCCTGGTCGTCGGGTGGGGGCTTCTTTGCAATCATTGCGGGCTTCCTCGTGATGCGCGGCAGTTTGCGGGCGGCCTCGCTGGTGCGCTGGGCGGGCGCCTTGGTGGCGTCGGCCATGGTGACGCTGGTGGGCGTCTGGCCGTTTGTGCAGCCGATCGACCTGACACTGACTCTGGCCCGGTTGAACCCCGGTACGGTCGCGCTTGCGCTGGCCGTGGCTGCCGCCTTGCTGGCCGTGCTGGTCTGGCTGGTGCGCCAGTTGGGCCGTCCGGCCGTGCTGCAGGCCCGTGCGGCGGCCGGCCGGCCGCTGCGGCGTCTGGCCATCCCCATCGTGCTGGGTGCGGCCCTGACGGCGGGGCTGGCTGTCATTGCCATCACATTTGCCTCCGGCGCCCTGGCAGCAAGGGCTCGCGAGATGGCGGCGGCGCAGCTGGGCAGCGGCTTTCGCTACCATGTCACGGCCATGAACATCCGCGCCACGGAGCAGGGCACATCCGTGCGCGGCATCGTCACCGCATGGAACGCCACCGAAGTGCGCAATGTGGCCGTGCGCTGGGACGAGCGCCGCTAGCAGGCACGGGTCGCCGCGGCCTGGCCGTTACCTCCCGCGTCATTGCCTGACAACGCCCTGGCGACGACATTGGCAGCACATGTGCAGCGTCCTGCGCATGACCCATCTGCCAAAGGAGCAATCCATGAATACCTTGTCCGCCGCGGCCACCGCGCCCTCCACCGCGCTGCTGCAGCGCCTGCCGCTGCGTGGCGTGCTGGCCTTTGACGCCGCCACCTGCATCATCATGGGCCTGCTGCTCAGCCTGTGGCCGGTGCCGCTGTCGGCCCTGCTGGGCCTGCCGGCC
The DNA here is from genome assembly GCA_964620025.1 of uncultured Ramlibacter sp. Lineage (GTDB taxonomy): Bacteria > Pseudomonadota > Gammaproteobacteria > Burkholderiales > Burkholderiaceae_C > RAM1. The sequence goes on from CAZUJD010000255.1 coordinate 1,426, forward strand.
GCGTTGCTACTGGGAGCCGGGTTGCTGCTGTTCCCCTGTGCGGCACTGATGCTGCTGGGCTCTGCCCGGCCGCACCCGGCCGTGGTGGGCCTGGTGGTGTTGGGCAATCTGGCCTGGGCGGCTGCCAGTGTGCTGGTGGTGGTCCTGATGGGGCCGGCCGTACTGGGTGCCGTGCTGGTCCTCGGCCAGGCCGTGGTTGTGGCCGTGCTGGCCTGGGTGGAGTGGGTGTTGGGCGGCCAGGTGCGCGACCAGGTGCGCGGCCGGGCGCGCGGCTGATCGTTTTGACCCTGCCGCTATGATGAAAGCGCCGTAACGGCTGCAGGAGTTTTGAATGCAGAACCTGTTTCTGCGGGGGCTGGATTTCCATCGTCAGGGTGCGCTTCATGAAGCGCAGACCCTTTACCTTCAGGTGCTGCAGCAAATACCGCTGCATGCCGAGGCGCTGCACCAGTTGGGCGTGCTGCGCCGGCAGCAGGGACTCTGTGATGAGGCTGTTGCGCTGCTGCGCCAGGCCGTCGATGTCAGGCCCGATGAAGCCATTTTCCACAGCAACCTGGGCAATGCACTTCGTGACCAGGGGCAAGCGGCGTCCGCCGAAGAGGCCTACCGTGAAGCCATCCGGCTCAGGCCTGACTTTGCCCAGGCCTACAACAACCTGGGCGTCCTGCTGCTGCGGCAGCACCGCGCCACTGAAGCCATGCGGCACCTCGAAAAGGCGATAGCGCTGGTACCGGTCTTTGCGGACGCCATCAACCATCTCGGTGTCGCCCGCAAGGACCTGGGCCAGCTTGATGAAGCAATGGCCTGCTATGCGAAAGCCGTCGGCCTGCAGCCCCTCCATCAGGACGCTCTGTACAACCTGGGTAATGGCGCGATCCATGTGGGCGACTACGAACAGGCTCTCGGGCACTTCCAGGCGGCAGCGCAGGCCAATCCCGCCTCTTCTGCCGGGCGCGCGAGCGCCGTGCGCCAGGCGCTGCTCCATTACCTGAGGGACGAAGTTGGCGCTGCACGCGCTGCGCTGGCCCGCGCTGCCGTGCCGCCAGATGCAGGTCAGACCTTTACCTATCAGCAGTATTTGGGCGCCCTGCTGGCCTGCAGGGACCGGTCACCTGTGCAGGCCGCGTCAGGCACCCTGCACGTGATCGGCGAGAGCCATGCTGTTGGCGCCCATGGCGCGCTGGTCCATGTGCAGGGAGTGGCGCGCCGATGCCAGGGCTGGTGGATCGAGGGATGCAAGCAGTGGCATCTGGCCAATGAACAGCCCAACCGCTTCAAGTCGCAGTTCGGGCGCATTCTGGACAGGCTGCCCCCGCGGTCCTGGCTGATGCTGGCGATCGGGGAAATCGATTGCCGGCTCGACGAAGGCCTGCTGCCCGCCTGGCGCAAATCGGGTGACCAGGCGCTGGGCGCCATGGTGGATGCAACGGTCGGACGGTTTGTTGGCTATGTTTGCAGGGCCACAGCCGCCCATGGGCACCAGCTGGTGTTCAGTGCAGTGCCGGCTTCCAACCACCCGCGCGACCAGATGCAGGCGCATGACCGGCCCGTCCTGGCGCAGCTCATTGCAGCCTTCAATGAGTCCCTGCAGAAAGCGGCACTGGATGCAGGTCATCATTTCCTGGATCTGTACGGCTTGACGCTGGGGCCGGATGGTTTCAGCACGGGTAAATGGCACCTTGATACCCATCACCTGCAACCCGGCGCCTGGTCTGCAGCCTTGACGAAGTGAAAAGTAGCACGGGCAAACCCTGCCTTTCGCTAGGAGTCGGCCCCTAGAAAAATTCGTCCCCTGTCACTTGACGGGCTGTGATCTCATGCAAAATAGAACGACCGTTCGTTTTATTTTGTGTGAGCACCATGTCCGTCTCTGAACTTCCCGTCAAAACCCCGCGTCCCGGTGGCCGGGCGCTGCAAAAGGGCCAGCAGACCAAGGCCGTGATTGTGGAGGCCGCACTGGGGCTGGCCACGCAGATCGGGCTGGAGGGCCTGAGCATCGGCGCACTGGCCGAAGTCACCCAGATGAGCAAGTCGGGTGTGTTCGCCCATTTCGGCTCGCGGGAAGAGCTGCAGATCTCCGTCATCCGCGAATACCACACCCGTTTTGAGGACGAGGTGTTCTACCCTGCCATGCGTGAACCGCGAGGTCTGCCGCGCCTGCGCGCACTGTTTGCCAACTGGATGAAGCGCACCTCGGTCGAAATCGACTCGGGCTGCATCTACATCAGTGGCGCGGTCGAATTCGACGACCGCGCCGGCCCGGTGCGTGACGCGCTGGCCAGTTCGGTCATGACCTGGCACGCCGCCATGAAGCGCGCGCTGGTGGTGGCCCGTGAAGAGGGCCACCTGCGCGCCGATGTGGACGAAGAGCAGATGCTGTTCGAGATCCACGGCCTGATCCTGGCGCTGCACTATGAAGCACGGTTCCTGAAAAACCCCGGCTCCATCGACCGCGCCAAGCGCGGCTTCAACAACATCCTGCGGCTGTACGGCGCTGACGCGTCCGAAGTGCAGCCCCAATCCAGATCCAGCCGATCCACCAAAAGCGTCAAGGAGTAATCAAAGATGCCCAGCTATACCCCCCCGTTGCGTGACATGCAATTCGTGATGCACGAGCTGCTGAACGCCCATGAAGAGCTCAAGCCCATGGCGCGCTATGCGGACGTGGACGCCGACACCATCAATGCCGTGCTCGAAGAAGGTGGCAAGTTTGCGGCGGAGGTGATCTTTCCGCTGAACAAGAGCGGCGACGAAGAGGGCTGCAAGCTTGACCAGGCCACGCACGCCGTCACCACGCCCAAGGGTTTCAAGGAAGCATACGAACAGTACATCGCCGGCGGCTGGCCGGGACTGAGTGGCGACGCCGAATACGGCGGCCAGGGCCTGCCGATCACGCTGAACCAGTGCTTCTACGAGATGCTCAACAGCGCCAACCAGGCCTGGACCATGTATCCCGGCCTGACGCACGGCGCGCACGCCGCGCTGCATGCCCACGGCACTGAAGAGCAAAAGGCCACCTACCTCAAAAAGATGACCACCGGCGAGTGGACGGGCACCATGTGCCTGACCGAGCCACATTGCGGTACG